>JAWOBA010000020.1:0-6906 GCA_046498285.1 Desulfatiglandales bacterium
GGTTGGTGTCACTTTTAAAGATAATACGGCTGGCAATTCTTCTACATCAATCGTGTCCGCAGTCACAATATCTCTGTAGATGACATCACCCCTGCTGATTTCTGCTTCTTCCCCATTACTTGCTATGACCTTTGGAGCAGAGATAATCTTTACATCGCCCTCGCTTTCTCCCAGTGCCAGGGAGGCATCCAGGGCCAGTGTCCCCAACCCCTTGTTGGTGAGAGTGGCAAAACGAACCCCAATATTCGGTACCCACCCGGTTGGTGGATTACTTGACATAAATTCACCTCCAACATATTGGTCTTTATAGTGGGCGTATGTTGTGGGATCGGAATCGTAGCCGAGGTCTCCTCTGTCAGTCCCCCAACTCATGCCTGTTCTCTTTTTCCATTGTCTGTCAATAGATTTCCATCGTACACCAAGGTCACGTGAAAAATCTTCTGAGGCATCCACTATCCTAGCCTCTATCATAACTTGTATTGGGGGCATGTCAATGTTTTTGACCTGTTCTCTGGCTTTTTCAATGCTGGAGGCGATATCCGTTATAATGAGAGAATTTCCAAATACATTTATCGTGCCTCGTTCGCTCAATATGATAAGACCTTTAATCTCTTTAGCATCTTTGAAATCAACTGAAATTTTTTCTGTAATGAGTGGCTCTAATGCTTGAGCTGCTTTCTGTTCATCCAGTTTTTCTTTCAATCTATCATATTTCGCCTTTCGTTTCTCTTCCTCCTCTTTCTCTAATTCCTTTATTTTTGTTTTTGTGGTTATCCAAATAACATCCCTGTCTCTTCTCATACCGAGATTGTTTGTCTCCAGCAGTATGTCCAGGGCCTGATCCCATGGGACATTTTTCAGTCTCATAGAGGCTGTCCCTTTTACATCTGATCCCCATATAATATTTAGATTGCTCACCTCTCCGATCAATTTAAGGATGTTTCGTATGTCGGCGTTAGAAAAATCAAGGGTTACTTTGTCGCCTGTATACTGTTTTGACTGTTTATGGGAGGAGTCTATAGCGGTAATATCATTGACAGGAGTAGAATGATTACCCTCAAGGGACTCGTCTGTCGACTTTTGAGCTAGTTCCTCTAATCTGGAACGGGTAATTTTTTTCACCGGTGGTTTGACCGATGTTTTATAAAAATCTAATCTTATTTCTTCATCGGTCTGCACCACATGGTAAGGGACCATTTCTTTTAATTCAATTTCCAGATCAACCTGCTTTTCAGCGCTTTTTACAATAGGCTTAATACGGTTAACTGCCCCTTTAAAGAGGGAAGAGTTCACGTATCTTGTTAGTTCAGATGGGATAATGACACCTGTTATCTCTAAAAGCAAGGTTAGAGAGTCTTTTCGACTCAAATCATATTCTGCCCTTTTAGTGGTGGTGACAGTAACCCGTGATCTACCGTTTGAAAGCATGGAGAAATCGATTCCAAGTATCTGATTCAGGTCTGTTTTGGAAGGGGAAAAGAATAGACGGGGTTTTGCTGCTCCTATTTCTTCATCTTTTGCAGACGTGGAAGGGAGTTGTTTTTCTACCATTTCAATGGATTTTTTAGGAGAAAGCTGAAATGCTACCGTCTCATTCTTTTCATTGGCATTATATTCTATATCCTGTGTTAAGGTGGCAATAATTCTTGTAGATTGAGGCTTATCTTCAAATTTTTCAAAATGGATATCTTTTATGAGACTGTCATTAATGATACCTGGCTCAGTCAATTGGTTAGCAGGAGGGGCGTTAAAATCCACTATAAAGCGTAATGGTTGAGCCAGCTTAAAGACAGCATAAGAAACAGGTTTTGAGCTGGTTATTTCAATGATTGTACTTCTACCAGATGGGTCAGAGATAACATTTATTGATTCGATCTGAGTAGGTTTCTCTGTTGTTATATTTGAAATCTCTTTGGTTTTAGGTTTTTGGGCGCAACTGACGATAAGAGAGAGTAAGAAGAATGTTATCAATAAAGAGATAATATTTTCTTTTCTCATGCCCGTTGAATAAAACATGGCAGCTCTCCTTTATTTTTCTATTTTATGGCACTAATCACTCTTTGTATCTGTAGACGGGAGTTTCATAGAGATGTTCTTTGTTATTTCACGACCTCTAATATCCTTATACGATTCAGTGACAATAATCTCTTTTTCAAGTATTTTTTCTACTCGACCGTTTTTTCTTCCTATAAAGGTTCCCACCTTTATTACGTGTCCATCTCCCTTTGAATCTCGAACAAGAGCCCAATTTCCCTTGCTGCCTAATACTATGGCGGAGACAACCAGTTGGGAAATTTCAACGGTCTCAAGATATGTTTTTGGTTTTTCTTTTTCTTTTTCCTCCAACTCTTTTCTTACCGAAATAAAGGATTTGAAAGGATCTATTTTATTAATAGGATTATAAAAATACGGGTCTTTTTCTTTGTGTTCCATGCCTTCGGGTACATCTTTTTCTTCCACAGGCTTTTTTGGAGATTCAGCGGCCTTTTTTTCCTCTTTCTCTATTTTGAAGGTAAGCTTTTCTGTAGCTCGAGCTCCAGGTGTTCCTAAAAGAATAGGAATCGCTGCAATGCCACATATCAAAAGGAGGCTTAGGCTATTTCTTTTTTTTGCGTACATTTTCGGTCTTATTTTCTTTTTCGGTTTTATGTTCTTTGAACATATAGGTTGTAGCTTTGCAGGAAGTTTTAAGAGTCGTACTCAGTTCACTGGTTGGTATCATGTTGACATTTATAACATTAACGATTCGATCTAATTTTCCAACCTTGTCAAAAAATATAGCTACATTATGATAACTTCCCAGCACCTCTATGCTTACAGGGATTTCCACATAAAATTCTTTTGAAATCTGGTTTTCAGGCTGAAACAGGAGAAATTCCAGATTTGAATCATTTCCGAGTTTGGTAATGTTCTTTAATAGACTCGGGATTTCACTGGTAGTAGGGAGGAGCTTCATGGCAACCTTTAAATCTGCCTGGGCCTTGGCAAATTCAGCTTCAAGTTTCCTCAAGTTTTTTGCCCTGACCTTAGCAAGCGTAATTTCTTTTTCTAAACTATCAAGCTTGGCTGTTATAGTGTTTATTTCATCTGATTTCGGAATGTATACGAACCAGGCAAAGAGACCTACAATGAGAACAACTGTTCCTGCAAAGATTAGGACCTTGTGTATCATCCTTAGTTTGGATATCTTATCAGAAAAGTTGTTTCCCATAATCCCCTTTCTTCCTATCTATTTCTTTTTGACGTTTTTAGGGGGTACCGGTTCTTTAAAGGCATATGTCTTTGATTGTAAAGAGAAATCTTTGAGGCTCAGATCAAACTCCGGTATTTTCTTTTGCGTGGTTTTGACTAGTTCTACAGAATTTATACTCTCTGTGTCTTCCAATCTGTCCATAAAATCTGCAACTGTTTCGTTATCCATCGCTGTTCCGTTTAAAGTAAGCATTCCCCTTTCCTCTTTAAGAGTAGTAAGCCACAGCTTATCTTTTAGAACACTCGAAGCTATATCATCTAAGAGCTTGACTGGACCGGTTTTTCCTTCTTCCAGCATTTTTATTGTCTTCAATTGAAGATTGACTTCAGCGATAGTTTTCTGTATGGCGGCTATTTTTGCATTGATATCTTTAAAGGAGTCCAGCTCTTTTTGTTTGACGTCTCGCTCCTCTCTCAATTCTTTTACCTTGTTGTTGAGGTTAAGATATACGTAAGCGCTTACCAGGAGCAGAAAGACAAGAGAGAGTATGTAAACGGTTACCTGTCGCCGTACATTTTCTTTTCTTATAGCGTCCCTAAATGGAAAAAGATTAATTTTGATCATCTATCACCTATACTGCGCAATGCAAGGCCAATAGAGACAGCTGCTATTGGACCATAATAATGTAAGTATTGTGCATCAAATAGTTTCTCGCTTACCTCTATATGGCCGAAAGGATTTAACATCTCTATGTGTAAACCTGTTTCCAGACCGAGGTATTTATTGAACCCTTTAATAAGGGATGAGCCTCCACTAAGCAGGACATTTTCAACTTTTATATCCATAAAGGTGGTTGCCACAAAATCAAGGGCTCTCTTTATTTCTTGAGCCCATTTGGTAACTGCTGATGAAACAATTTCCTCAACAATAGGTTTTTTTTCTGGTTCTAATGTTCGTGCTCCCAGCTTTATCATTTCTGCTTCTTGATATGTAATATTTAATTTCTGTTGGATCTTGCTTGTGATTTGAGATCCACCATATGATGAGTCTCTGGTAAATATGGACACGCCATCTTTAATAACATTTATTGTAAGTTGTTGTGCGCCAATATTTACCAAGGCGTGGCAGCCTGACTGCTCATGATCGCTGATCTCGAAGGCGTTTTGTAATGCAAAGGCATCGATATCTAAAACCATAGGATTAAGTTCTACTAAGTCAAACAGACTGATATATTCGTCAACTATATCTTTCTTTGCAGCTACTAAAAGGACATCCATTAGCTCTTTGTTTTCATCTTTTTCTGATGGAAGGATCTGAAAATCCAGATTTACGTCATTAATATCAAAAGGAATGTATTGTTCTGCTTCACTTTGGATTCTTGCCTCCAAGGCTTGCTCTTCCTGGCTGGGTACGCTAATTTTTTTGACAATAACTGAATAGCCGGATATAGATGTAGCTACATTTTTATTTTTAATTTTTAGATTTGTGAGGAGACTTTTTAGGGCGGAAGAAACTATTTCGATTTCCTTTATAGAACCATCTACTATAGAATCGTGGGGGAGTTCTATTGTACCAAAATTTTCTAAAAACATTCCGTTTTTGCTATCGTCAATTTCTGCAATCTTGATGGAGTGGGACCCGATATCAATCCCGATCAGGCTATTTTTTGGTGATATAGGCATTTTAAACCTAAGATTTTCAATAGTTATACATCTTCCATGAAAAGTTTAGTTTTATCAGTTAACTTGTACCCGAGGGCTAGAATAATTTTTCTTTTTGTCTCCATCCTACAGTCTTTCCCTCTTTCTATCCTATCAATTGTTAATGGAGAAACACCTGCTTTTCTGGCTAGTTCTGCCTTACTTAGCAAAAGTTCTTCTCTTATTTTCTTTACTGTATTTTGCCCCATAATATCTCTCCATAGGACGAATAAGCAGATAATTACTAAGATTATTTGATACTAATACATATATAAATTAATTTGTCAAGTATTTTTAATAAATTAAATACATTTACCATAATTTATATCTATATAGGGGTAATTTACAGTATCAACACAATATGTAGTAAAATATAGATATCGCCTATTGCCAATTTCCATATGGTTTGGTGTACTATGTTTTACAAAGCAAAATCAGAGCTTTTAGAACAAGAGACTTCTAAATACTTAGGATTGGACAAGGTGACTCTTAGCATTACGTATGCATAGTATCTCAAATAATTTTCTTTTGACTTTAAAAATTAGGGCCCTGTTTCTAACCCGAGAAACAGGTTTAAAGGATCAAACATGTTCACCGGACTGCAAATGGGTTAACCTATTCATCAACACATAACATATACCCAATGAAAGGAGTGATAGTGAAACCTTTGCATAACCCCTATTGATCTAAAGACGATGGGCTTTTTTTCAGTTCCCTCCGGGGCGTAGGCCCTCCGGGCCGGAGGCCGAGGCTCCCGGGTTGGTCTTTTTGAGGATGATGAAAATCGCCGGGTTTTTCAAAGGCCTCATAGTATAACAAATGCAGAAGGTTAACCCCGAACCTTGAATCTTTATTCTCACATGTTTCTGCAGGTTTTCATTTTTTAAGATTGCATATGCTGAGAAATTGCTTTACAAAAGGGAGTCCTACCCTAAATCTTTAAGAAACTGAGGTTAAGAAAGGGTAAGCGTGGAAAAGGTGAAGCCTTGTATGACTCCTGCTGACTCTGATATAATAGAGATGGATGGGTTTTGAAGCTGTGAACTGAGATACGAAAGGGATTTTATTTGGATAAACAAAGAGAAAAACGGAAACCAATAAAAGAAAAGCGGAAAAAAGGCCTCTTCAGGGAATATTTAGAAGCAGCTATAATAGCCCTTTTTCTGGCCCTCTTCATTAGGGCATTTGTGATTCAAGCCTTTAAGATTCCTTCAGGATCTATGAAACCAACCCTTCTTATCGGAGATCATATTTTAGTAAACAAATTTATTTATGGGATTAAAATACCATTTACTGATCGTCATATAATACAGTTTACCAAACCAAAGAGAGGGGATGTAGTAGTTTTTAAATGGCCGAGAGATGAGAGCAAAGATTTTATCAAGAGAGTTATTGGTATTGAGGGAGATAAGATTGAGATAAAAAATGATGTATTGTATGTGAATGGTGAAAGTGTAAAAACAGAATATGTTGGAAAATACAGGGACAAAAACATTCCAATAGCAAATAAATATTTAGAATTGCTTGGAAAATCTAATCATTATATATTAGATGAATACATTAAACATGAAAATTATGGCCCCGTGATTGTTCCTGAAAATTCTATTTTTGTTATGGGTGATAACCGTGATAATAGCCATGATAGTCGATATTGGCACTTTGTTTCTTTAAGCAAACTCAAAGGAAAGGCTATTATTATTTACTGGTCTTGGCCCCACTGGAGTAGGTTTGGACATTTAATCCGGTAATACTAGTCTTTCTGCTCTGTAAAGATTTGATTACGTCATAAAAAATCAAAATTAACACGGCACAGTAAAAAGAGACCTTTGAAAAACCTGGCGATTTTCACCATCCCCAAAAAGACAATGGACTTTTTTGAAGTGACTGGTGGAAGGGTGCTGTCTTTTCGTAATGTATCCATGGGGGAACCCGCAGGCCCCGATTTATCGGGGCAATGCGGAGGGGGCAAAACTCCCCCATGGATACGTTGCTGAAAAGACCAGCCCGGGAGCC
>JAWOBA010000049.1:0-5504 GCA_046498285.1 Desulfatiglandales bacterium
ATGAATTCGTTACCAAATCCGGCAGAGAAGATGAGGAGATACTCGGATTTGCAAAGCAGGAAAAGGTAGATATTATTGTTATGGGTACACATGGGAGAACAGGGATAGAGCATGTCTTCTTTGGAAGTGTTGCTGAAAAGGTGCTCCGATATTCCCCATTTCCTGTTTTTATCATTCCATGCAAGAAAAAGTGTGAACAGATTTAAGGTGTTCCTCTTAACTGTCGAATGAAGGAACAGGAAATATGCTGATTACCAAACCGAACTAAAAACGATATTGGTAAAGCTATAAACTTGGAAACAATTAGATAGAGAATAGTAGGATTTTGATTCTTTTGATTAAGATAGAGGTATCCCCACCTCTTTTTGTATAAAGGCACGTATCATATAGGCCTTATCAAAGACATCAAAGCAAAGACTATTTCCTGCAAGGTGCACGCAAAGCCTTAAACATCAGTAGATTAAAGGACAAGGCTGGCTCACTGCTTAAAGCCAAGACCTTTGAAAAACGTGGCGATTTTCACCATCCTCAAAAAGACGATGGACTTTTTTGAAGTGACTGGTGGCCTCCGGCCCGGAGAGCCTACGCCCCGGAGGGAACTGAAAAAAGCCCATCGTCTTTAGATCAAGAGGGGTTATGCAAAGGTCTCAAAGCCATGTAGCCACCCCCTCTGTTGGTACACCATACACATTTTACCACATTTTTTCATGCTCCCTCGGGGAAGGTGAGGATGGAGACAACTCATGAATTATTTCATTTTTAAGCCACACCTGAAAAGGGAAGGGTTTTGAGATTATGGCTCAATCCACAAAAAGTGAGTTTTCGCTTCTAATGAGGAGAACATATAAGTGGTATTAACTGTTTAAGATGCTGTATTCTATAATCCGGTTCAGGGTGGAAAGGAATGGTGCGGGTTGTATCATGAACAATCAAAACAGTCTTGGCACCAGCAGCATGCCCTGCTATAATATCTAAGGAAAAGTCCCCAACCACAAGCAACTCTTTCGGCAAGATGTTCATCTTTTGTGCTGCAATTAACACACCAGCAGGGTCAGGCTTAGGTGTGCCATCATCCCTGGTGAGAATAATAGCAAAATCATCTTTGGTTACATGATTAAAGTTGTTAAGGGCAAGCAAAACTGCATTCAGTGAATTTCTGGTAATAATACCTAAAGGTAATTTTTTCTTTTTAAACTCAGTTATTAGACTCTCTGCACCCTGGGCTGGAAAAGATATCTTCGCAGCTTTCTCCTCATGCCTGTCTAAAAGGCTATAGGCCTTTTGCTGCTTGTCTTTATCAAGGGATTCGATGAATTCAAGGATTGGGATCTCAGAAGGACACCCCAAAGATGCCTTAATTTCAAGAAAATTTATTGCCCCCGGGACTGTAAGTGTCCCATCAAAATCAAACAGAATACCTTTAATGATCATGAAACTTTCCATCCGAAGGGTATGGTTCTAAGATAATAAAGCAGATGTCGACAAATGGTGCTTATCAATTTCTATGAACTGGTCTTTATAAGTGTATCTCGACTACATCACCATCGTGAAGAGTGTAATCCCTTTGAACCATCTGGCCATCGTAGACATTTTTTCCCCATACCCTAGCATATTTAAGTTTTTCTGAAAAATCCTTGTGGATCTTTGCAGCGAGATCTCCCATATTAGAGCCTCTTTTCAATACAAAAGGGATACCGAGATCTGGTTCTTTGCCAGGCGATTTGGTATATACCCGTATGATTTCTAAACTGCTGAATAGGGTTTGTTTTAATAAGGCAAAATTGTATCCAGTCTTTGCTGATATGTTTACTAAAGGCCAATCAACCTCTAGAAGAGATTTGAAGATCTCAAAATTTTCTACTATCAAGTGATCATCGTTCTTATTTGCTGCCACTAAGAAGGGTAAAAAAGACCAGCCGTTTTTATCTTCATAACGCTTGGATAGTATGAGAGGGGCTATCCTGTATTGTTCAAGAAAAGAAATAGTTTCTTCTAACTGCTCTAGAGGATCTGTTTGCACATCTACTACTACAAGAAGCATATCTGACCTCCTGATAATATCAATAAGCCATGGTTCTGTATGCTCTTTACTTATTGGAGGTGTATCTATGAGTTGAATCTGTATGTCTTCAAAATACATCATACCTGGAGTAGGCTTCCAGGTTGAATGGGGGAATTCTGCTACCTGTGGATCTGCATTGGTAAGAGCCGCCACTAATGAAGATTTTCCAACGTTTGGTGCTCCTATGATAGCTATCTGCCCTACACCTTCTTTGTCTATCTTATAGCCTGTATCTCTCCTCCCCGATTTCTTTTTTCCTTGCTGTTTGGATTTCAGTTTGGAAATGCGCCGTCTCAGGTCAGCCTTAAGTTTGTCTGTGCCTTTATGCTTAGGCATAATAGCCAGCATTTCTTCGAGGGCAGCTATCCCTTCTGCAGGGGTCTTGGCCTCCCTATATCGATTTTCAGCCTCAAAATAAGCTGGAGGTAGATTAGCAGGCACTTTCTACACGACCTTCTCTTTGCAGATCATGATTTTTGACCTGCCAGTTGGGGTGGAAATTTTTTCAACAGAGCTAAAATATCTCATCAACAGCTCTCTTTCATATTTTACAATCTCAAGGGCCTTTTTTGGACCCATGGACAGCAGGCGAAGATAAAAAAGCATTCTCACGAAAAAGTTCTTAGGAACATCGTGTTCCATCATAAGAAAGGGGCTACCAGGCTTTAGAACCCGTTTTATCTCATATAAGCAATTATCCTGGGTGTCATCCCTTAGCTCATAAAAGGCATGCGAGCAGGTTACTGCATTAAACCCAGATTATGCAGTAGCCACCTACTGCGACCTGAAAAACCTTGCTGCAACGCTCGCTTCACGATTTTGCTTCTCAACATATTTACAAATATGCCTTCGGCGCATAATCGTTCCAACTTCTCGTTTCGCTGAGGTTTTTCAACCCTCGTGACGATGCCTACTGCATAATCTGGGTTAAAGACCTTTTTCTTGAATGGTAAAGACGCTGCATCAGCCAATACCAGGAATATATTATCATGCTTGGGTATCTTTGATCTGCTTGCAGTAAGCATACCAATAGAAAAATCTATTCCTGCAACCAAACCTCGTGTTTGGACCCTTTCTTTAAGGGGTTTAAGGGTTGATCCCGTGCCCGTACAGATGTCCAACACCATATCCCCCTCTTTTAGTCCTGTTGTGTCAGCCAAAAATTGTCCTAGGCTTAAAGCCCTGTCAGTAGAATGTAAGGTAATAAATCGGTCATAGATACGGGAAAAATAATCATAATATCTCTGCCGAAATCTTTTCATAATAGCGCACGTTGTTGATATTTGTTGCTTACATTGCCTTTGTTATAGTTTTTTCTAATACAAGTTCATGTGTGATTTTATATTGGTCACCCTGTGGAATTTTGCCTGTGGAAGATCCTGCTAGGGGGTTCCATAGAACACGCATCTGATATATAGCAATAAAACAACGTATGTATTTATCATACAACAGACAACGCGCAACGGAAAACAAACACATATCTATGTAAGATACGGTATCCATTGTTTAGCTGTTTCTGCTATATACCCAGAGGGAATTTCTTTAACGATACGGTTGTGACCGGGCAGAAGGATATTCACCTCAAGTTCGGCAAGTTGTAATAGGGAATCTTTTAGCTCTGCACCATTTGCTCCATGGAGATCAAAACGGCCAATAGCATAATCAGCATACACTACATCACCAGGTATGAGGATTTTTTCCTCTCTATTGTATAGTCCAATACTTCCAGGAGAATGCCCGGGGATATGCAATACATCCCATGTCATTTTGCCAATATTCAGGCTTTCACCACCATGAAGCCTTCTATCAACATAAGATGTGAAGGCACCTGGTTTAAGGTTATATTGCATCATACACATATTTTGAAACATTTCCATGCCATAGACGATTCTTTCATCACCCTTCTCTAAAGGATCTGCCTCTGTATTATGCACCCATAGTTCTGCCCAGGGGATCTTCTCTCTGATTTCGGCAAGGCAACCTATATGATCCAGATGGGTGTGGGTCATAATAATCCTTGCAATTGCCTTAAGCTCAATCCCCATATTTTGTATAGACTGTATCTTATAATTTCCCTTGCCCATGAGACCTGCATCGATAATTGAGAGATCCTGGGACTCCGGCTTTCCCACCACATATACATGGGAGTCTGGAATCATTTCGTCCTGCCCTTGTATGAAATATACTCCTTCTATTATTTGAGGCATTGTTCACTCCTTAGCTCTTTCTAAAATGGTTCTCCATATTTTCAGATTGAAAGATAACCTGTTAGAATTATTTAGTAAAGCCTTTTTATTCTCCACAGAGCTTACTGACTTCTTCGATTTGAACATATGTAATATATTGTTATGGCTATAATCTTTGTGATTATCTTAGACCTTGGGATCAGGCCGAAAGGCCCAGTCAGTACTTAGTTCTTCTTTCAGTGATGAGCTTTTCGGAAGTGAGCTCGAGGCTAATCTGATTGGGTCCAAGTGAGTAAATAAATACGTTATAGAATGAGACCTTTGCATAACCCCTATTGATCTAAAGACGATGGGCTTTTTTTCAGTTCCCTCCGGGGCGTAGGCCCTCCCTTCCGGGACGGAGTCCCCTCCAGGACGGAGTCGGGCCGGAGGCCGAGGCTCCCGGGTTGGTCTTTTCAGCAACGTATCCATGGGGGAGTTTTGCCCTCTCCGAGCGGGAGGCTCTCCGAGCCGGAAGCCCTCCGCATTACCCCGATAAATCGGGGCCTGCGGGTTCCCCCACTGATACGTTACGAAAAGACAGCACCCTTCTCTCCGAGCGGGAGGCTCTACGAGCCGGAGGCCACCAGTCACTTCAAAAAAGTCCATCGTCTTTTTGAGGATGGTGAAAATTGCCAGGTTTTCAAAGGTCTCGAATTTTCGTGAAACCCGACAACTTGGTTATATATGTTTTAACTGTACATCCGCATGTGGGTGAATGTATCCACGATGTAAAAACAATATGAGTTTGTTCAGGTTGCTGACATGTAAATAATGTATTGAATATTCAGCGTATATGTCAATAATTTGACATATCACAATCCGGCCGGGCACAATGACAACCTTGCAGGTTCATCATGATTGATAACAATAAATTGCTTTTTTAGTGTGGTGGAATAGTAATGAAACCTTTACATAACCCCTCTTGATCTAAAGACGATGGGCTTTTCTTCAGTTCCCTCCGGGGCGTAGGCCCTCCGGGCCGGAGGCCGAGGCTCCCGGGTTGGTCTTTTCAGCAACGTATCCATGGGGGAGTTTTGCCCTCTCCGAGCGGGAGGCTCTCCGAGCCGGAAGCCCTCCGCATTGCCCCGATAAATCGGGGCCTGCGGGTTCCCCCACTGATACGTTACGAAAAGACAGCACCCTTCTCTCCGAGCGGCAGGCTCTACGAGCCGGAAGCCACCAGTCACTTCAAAAAAGTCCATCGTCTTTTTGAG
>JAWOBA010000077.1:0-25168 GCA_046498285.1 Desulfatiglandales bacterium
GGATCAGGACGTTATCTTACAGGTGATTTCATAGGGGCGGATACTATACAGAATGAGATAACAGCCCAGGCAAGAGCGGCCACATCTGGCTTGCAAGCGATAGGGGATCCCATCAGATCTTAAGCCAAATATATCAACCCCTCTATAAGCGTGATCCTGAAACTCTCAACCTTATCCCCTGGCTGGCGGAAGGAGAACCGGAATTCGCTGCTGAAACCCTCTCATATACAGTGAGAATCAAACCGGCCAAATGGTCCGACGGATCGGAGGTAACCTCAGAGGATGTAGCTTTTACCGGGCGGTTGATACATGAATTTAAAGTTCCTAGGTATGCCTCCCGCTGGAATTTTATCAAGAAGATTGAAACACCGGATAAACACACCGTAAAATTTTATCTCAAGGAGCCAAAGTCCATTTTTCTGAGCAGAACGCTGACAACAACAGTTGTCCAAAAAAAGGAATGGATCCAGGTTGTTGAAAGGGCACGGAATTCAGAAAAACCGCTCATCACGCTGCTTAATCATAAAATAAATAAACCGGTAGGAACCGGCCCTTTTGTCCTTAAGGAATGGAAGCAGGGAGCGTATCTATTTCTTCAGAAAAATGAATATTTCTTTGGCGCAGGCCGTGAAATCGCTGGCCTGCAACTGGGTCCTTACATTGACGGCATTATTTTCAAGATCTACACAACCTCCGATGCTGCCATACTTGCCCTGAAAAAAGGGAGTATCGATATGTTCTGGTGGAGCATTCAGGCAGGATATCTTCATGACCTCAGGAAACAGAAGGACATCCAACTATTTTCCAGCGAAAAAAGCGGTCTTTATTACCTTGGTTTCAACGTCAGAAAACCGCCCTTTAATGACCTGAGCTTCAGACATTCGGTAGCTACGTTAATCGATAAAGAATTTATTGTATCGAGAATCCTCCAAGGATTGGCAACGAAGATGGATTCCATTGTACCGCCGGGCAACAAATTTTGGTACTGCCCGAATACGCCCCGCTACGGTGAGGGGCTCACGAGGGAAGAACGCATCAAAAAGGCTTACGAGATTCTACGAAAGGCCGGTTATACGTGGAAGGTACCACCTGTTACAGGCGAAGGCGAGGTAGGCAAGGGGAAGGGAATTAGACTCCCGGACGGGCAACCCATGGGCAAATTTACCATTTTGACACCCCCTGCTGACTATGATCCACTCCGGGCCATGGCTGGAATGATTATTCAGGAATGGCTTAGAGCTGTTGGCATACCGGCGTCGGCCAAACCCATGGCCATAGGCTCCCTTATCCAGCAGGTAAAGGGGCGCCGCGATTTCGATGCATTCATTTTGGGGTATGGAAGTCTCGACATCGATCCGGACTGGATAAGAAATTTTTTTCACTCCAGCAATGACAAGCTCAGGGGTTGGAACATGAGTGGATACAAAAACCCTGCGTTTGATCGTATTGCCGATGATTCTGCCAGCACGCTGGATAGAGAAAAACGGCGGAAATTAATCTGGGAAATGCAGAAAATCATTTTGCACGATATTCCCTATATTCCCTTATACAATCCCAAAATAATAGAAGCGGTCCGTAATGACAAGTTTTCCGGTTGGGTAGCGGCAATGGATGGAATCGGAAATATCTGGTCATTTTGCGAAGTGAAACCAAAGTGAATCGTTTATGAGCCATTTTCGTGGTCTATTTCAGCACTAGGGGAGAGTGCTTTGCTTTGATTGGAACAGAGAGACCTTTAAAAAATCTGGCGATTTTCATCATCCTCAAAAACCCATCGTCTTTAGATCAAGAGGGGTCATGCAAAGGTCTCACAGTATGATGATAGACGAAGGAAGAGTTTGTCTACCAATTTGTCACTGTGAGATACGGAGGTACAAGGAGAAAAAACCTTTACTACGTATTGTTTTACTTTACCAGCGCACTATTACATAACTCAATGATGCTATGATAAAAACGAAACGCTAAAGCTTGTAACCAGCACGCTTTTATTTTCTTGCTTTTAGCAGAATAGAAATCCTAAATCGTTTTCTTAATTACTGTCTCTTTATTATGGAACTATGGAAATACATCAGCCGAAGGTCGGTTCAAATTGTTGTCATTTTCTTTGTTATTCTTACGGTCTTGTTTCTCCTTTTTCGTCTCGCCCCTGGGGATCCTGTGTCCAGAATGGTAGACCCCAATTTAAGCCCCGAGGATGCTCAGCTTCTCATTGAAGAATTAGGACTTGATCAGCCCATATGGATTCAATACTTCTATTACCTAAAGAATTTTGTAACGGGAAACTTTGGCTATTCCTTTCATTACGGTCAGCCGGTGATGCAGATCATAGGCAACAGACTCCCTAATACCATTTTGCTTTTTACCACATCGATTATTCTCTCCGCATTGGTTGGTATTTTTTTAGGCAAAATCGCATCGTGGCACAAGGGTAAAAAAATAGACACATTCCTGACCCTAGGCGCATTAATCACCCATACTGTCTTTCTTCCCTGGCTGGCCCTGATTTTGATTTGGGTCTTTGCCTATAAAATGGGTTGGTTTCCTATCACCGGAATGATTTCTGAGGAAGTGTGGCTTAACCCTGATGCAGGTCTATGGGCCAAATCTCTTGACGTGCTTTATCACATGGTTCTCCCGCTGGCAACCCTGTTCTTCATCCACTTTGGGAGCTATCTGTTGATCATGCGCACCAGTATGCTGGATACACTTAGAGAAGATTACATCCTCACTGCAAGAGCCAAAGGCCTTCCAGAAAAAGTGATTCGCGATCACCATGCAGCTCCTAATGCCGCACTTCCCGTAATGACAAGTGTGGGCCTCAGCCTTGCCTTTTCCATTAACGGGGGAGCACTTACAGAAACGGTGTTCACCTGGCCGGGAATCGGTAGAGAGCTTGTTTTTTCAGTAAGCCATAATGACTATCCCCTTGCCCAGGCCTCATTCTTGCTCATTGCAATCGTAGTGCTGATTTCAAATCTTGTTGTGGATATCCTATATGCTTACTTAGACCCTCGGATAAGATATTGATGGAGATGATCTGTTGCACATGAGTACAGAAAGTATCGAAAAAAAGCGCTTACAAAGATCTCGCTTGATATCCAGATTCAAAGCAGGATGGGCTGTATTCAAGCAAAGTTTTCTTGGCAAGATTGGTCTTACTCTGCTTGCTTTTTTTGCGTTCATGGCGTTGTTCAGCTTCATACCACCCCTCATAAATCCTATGTACCACCCCATGACAGGCGTGGATGCAGAGATTTACACAGTCACCGGCCCAAGCATGAGGCACTGGTTGGGAACCGATTTTATGGGAAGGGATCTTTTAAGCCAGCTCCTAGCCGGCGCTAGAGTCGCCTTCATGGTGGGTGTTTCAGCGGCATTTATGAGTGTTTTTCTGGGAACAGCAACAGGCATGATTGCAGGCTATATGGGTAAATTCGTGGACACCCTTCTCATGCGACTCGCGGATATTGTCATGGTCATGCCCTCTCTGGTCGTGTTGCTCATGCTAGCTGCGCTCTTTGGGCAGCTCAATATTTGGTTTATTGTTTTCTTTATTGCCTTGTTTCGGTGGCCGGGGGTATCGAGAGTAATCAGATCTCAAACACTCTCTCTGAAACATAGGCCATTTATTGAGGCGGCCAAGGTGGCCGGTGCATCACATATGAGAATTATTTTCAGACATATCACGCCCAATGTATTGCCTCTCTCATTTCTCTATATGACCTTTCAAGTAACATCAGCGATTATCATCGAGGCTGCATTGGCTTTCTTGGGATTCGGAGATCCACGAACGGTCAGTTGGGGTATGATGCTTCAATGGGTCTGGAAGACCGGAAACATGTTTAAGGCGCCTTACTGGCTTTTACCTCCAGGAATTTGCATCTCATTGATTACCCTTTCCTTCTACATGTTGGGCCGAGCCATGGATGAAGTTCTTGACCCGAGACTCAGAAAAGACTGGGAGAGCAGCTGACATGGCCCTGCTTGAAGTTGATAATTTGACTATCGGCTACCAGAGCCGGAATGGATTTTTGAGAGCAGTGGAAGGGCTTTCTTTTTCTTTGGACAAGGGTAAATCCTTCGGCTTTGTAGGAGAATCCGGATGTGGAAAGACAACACTGGGCATGGCCCTCATGAGATTGCTGCCACCCAACGGGTGGATTGAGGGAGGTCGTATTCATTTCGATGGTGAAGAACTGCTGGAAAAAACAGATGAGGAGATGCGAAAGATTCGGTGGAAAAAAATAGCAATGATTTTTCAGGCAGCCATGAACGCCCTCAATCCGGTACACAAAGTCGGTGACCAGATTGCAGAGGCAATTTTAACCCACAGTCCTCTTCTGGGGAAAAGAAAGGCATATGAGCAAGTTGAAGAACTTTTTCGCCTGGTGGGACTTTCAAAAGACCGCTTAAGAGATTATCCACACCAATACAGTGGTGGAATGAAGCAAAGAGCCATAATTGCGATGGCACTCGCCTGCCGCCCGAAACTCATTATTGCTGATGAACCCACCACTGCCCTTGATGTTATCGTGCAAGATCAAATCTTGGAAGAAATCAAGAATATCCAGAAAGAGTTTAATATTAGCGTCATTTATATCTCCCACGATATTTCTATCGTAGCAGATATCTCTCATGAGATCGGGATTATGTATGCAGGCCAGTTGCTTGAATACGGAACCAGAGAAGAGGTGTTTGAAGCTCCATTTCATCCTTATACAAAAGCTCTACTTTCATCCTATCCCACATTGGCAGGAGAAAAATCTCAACTTATACCGATTCCAGGTGAGGCGCCCAATCTTATTAATCCACCATCCGGATGTCGCTTTTTCGATCGCTGTGCTGAAGCTCGGAGCTCATGTAGAGAAAATCCTCCAATGTGGCTCGATATATCATTAACGCACAAGGTTCTTTGCCACCAGTGTGGGAAGGGTTGTGTTGAATAGAAAGCAAGAATCATGATGGATTATGGAAAAGAAACTATCCTTGAGCTTGATGGTATCGTTAAGAAATATAGAAACAGGGGTTTCTTGTTCGGTGCACATGGGCAGGAGGTTGTTGCCCTCAACGGATTCAGTATCAAGATAATGAGAGGAGAGATATTCGGACTCGTTGGGGAAAGCGGAAGCGGCAAGACTACGGCTGGGCGCCTGATAGTCAGACTCGAACAACCCGGCGAGGGTAAAATATACTTGGACGGACTTGATATTATCGATTTAAAGGGAAAGGCTATTAAAGACTATTCACGCAGAGTCCAACTGATCTTTCAAGACCCTTACCAGTCTCTGAATCCCCAGTTCTCAGTGTTTGACACCATCTCAGAACCTTTGATTATTCACAAAATTGGGAATACGACAAGCAGAGAGGAAGCTGTGTTCAAGGTTATGAAATCGGTCGGGCTATCTCCTCCTCAAGACTTTGCACATCGTTTTCCCCATCAACTGAGTGGGGGACAAAGACAGAGAATTGCTATTGCACGCGCCATGGTGCTGAATCCAGAGTTTGTGGTAGCCGATGAGCCGACCTCAATGCTCGATGCCTCTATGTCTGCACAGATATTCAAGATCCTGCTGGAGATGCGTAAGCAATTCAATGTGACATTTCTCTTTATCACACATAGCCTTGCGACTGCTCGCTACCTCTGTGAGCGTATTGCGGTAATGTATAAGGGCAATGTAATGGAAATCGGCCCAGCAGATCAAGTTCTTAAACACCCCAAACATCCTTACACTCAAGCCCTTATTGATGCGCTTCCACAATTCGGACATTTTAAAAATGTAAACCGTTATGATACGCTCCTCAGATCGGAACGCACAACATCCGGGTTCAAAGGGTGCCCTTTTTTCCCTCGATGTAAGCATGCAGATCCAATAAAATGCAGGGATGAAAAACCACTTTTAAGACGACTGGGTGAATCCCATTCTGCAGCATGTTTTTATGCATAACATCAATTAAGACTGAGTATGGAGAAAACGCATGAACTATCCTTTCATAATATCACTGCCACACTGTTCCAAAAAGATTCCCAAAGAAATACAACCATATCTTGCCCTCAACAAGAAAGAAATAGCTGAGTCTACTGATAGAGGTGTATCGGACATTTTTGGATCTCTTCCGGCAAAGCACATCATTTTTGCCCAATGGAACAGGTTGGTGGTAGATCTGAACAGGAGCCCTGACCGTCGGGGAGCAAAGGGTGTTGTTCCACAGATGGATTACCATGGCCGCTCCGTTTATCATCCCGAGTGCATCCCAAACGAAGAGGAAATAAATCGGAGGCTCAGTGCGTACTATTGGTCCTTTCACCAATCTCTGTCTGACTCCCTCAAGGAGAAGGATAGTATGGCCTTATTTGATTGCCACTCTCTTAACGGAACTGGGCCGGAAAAGGCTCCCGATCCAGGAAATAAAAGAAAGGATATAATATTGGGTAATCATGGTGACACCTCAGGGAAAATGATTTCGGCACGCCATAACATAACGTGTGCTCCGGAAACCCTTCAGTTGATAAAGAAGGCTTTTGAAAAATCTGGATTTTCGGTTTCTCTCAATGATCCATATCCTGGCGGTTTTATTACCAGATTTCATGGTGCACCATTGAGAGGTACTGCAAAGTTTGCCGTTCAAATTGAGATAAATCAGGATCTTTATCTGGACCACACCGATAGAGTAATTTCACGTAGTCGATTAGAGGAAGTCAAAACCAGGGTATTGCAATCATTTCATGTAATCGCCACCATAGTATAAACAAGTTTTATTAGTATTTTATGGTAGGCCTCTTCATACGATATGGGCACGATGAAAAAGAAGTACGCGAACGATAATTACCTTTTTGATTGTGTTTGGAAATGCAATCGGGGCCTGCGGTTCCCCTACTGATACGTTACGAAAAAGACACTACCCTTCTCTCCGAGCGGGAGGTTCTCCCTTCCGGGACGGAGGCCCCTCCAGGACGGAGTCGAGCCGGAGGCCACCAGTCACTTCAAAAAAGCTCATCGTCTTTAGATAAAGGGGGAGGCTTTGCACAACCATAGAAACAGGAAAGGTGGCTTCATGGAGCGCGACTTTTAAATACTTTTTCGGGGTACCCTGCCGTCGAAGTGAAGCGACCTGTCCCGCTGAAAGCGGGATTTGAGCGCTTCAGCGCGAGTTTTGCCTTTGCAGCTAAGCGAGACGTTGCAGGGTCGAAAAAGATTTATGAGCGCGAATGAAGGCACGTTTCAAAGATTTCAAATGTGACTCATTCGAAAGTCCCTCCACCGGAGGGAACTGAAAAAAAGCCCATTGTCTTTCGATCAAGAAGGGCTGTGCAAAAGTCTCAACTTATCTACGCTAACATATGAAAGTATTGCCCCAAAACCCTGTTCCGGGATTCAAATAGCCGCTCAGCTTCCATAACGGTCTTTCTACACCTCAGGCAGTGTACATTATAGATAAATGCCATGGCTTGATGCAGCCAACACGTTTACCCATAAAAAATGATTTCTATGCCTTAATCAGACCTCAATATCATAAAGGGTATATTCACCAGATTTACCTTTTAGGCCGGAGTGATACATCTTATGAGTCTTCACCAACCCTTTTACTTTCTCAAAGGCAGACTGAGAGATAAGAAGTCTTGTACCAAAATCCTTATTCACATCTTCTATCCGACTTGCTAAATTAACGACATCACCGATAGCAGATATTTTAGTCATCATGCCTGTATCAAAACTGCCGACAATAACTTTTCCAAAGTTTATTCCTGCCCTGATTTCAAAAGATCGATTATATATTGGATGGAGATATGCATTGAACCGAATCAAAGCCGTGTGCATAGCTCGAACTGCATCAATAGCATCCAAGACTGGATTCTCTCTATCTTCCAGCACCCCGAACAAGGCCAAGATCCCATCACCTGCTACATCACTGATAATGCCTTTGTGTTGAACAATAATATCGTTCATTGTTTGATAGTATCTATTTAAAGTATGCACGACATCATAGGCAGGCAAGGCCTCAGCAAACTGGGTGTAGTTTTCGATATCAGTAAAAAGAATTGTAAGATCTTTTTCTTGTCCGAGCTTGGTACCGGACGTGTCTCCGAATTGTTTTAATATGATTTTTATATCGAGATCATCAACGACTAAACGTCTGATAGTGATATTACCACGTATTTTTGTTTGACAGGCTAATCGAATGTTTTCCGGGAATCCCAGTCTCTCAGCTAACTGCTTTTCTTTTGCATTCCTCGGTAGACAATTGCTCAACCCATCTATAATGTAGACCCTGCAGGTGGAACACCGAGCATTACCTCCACAGACATGGGTGTGATTGATGCCGGCTTTGAGTGTAGCTTCTAATATGGTGCTTTCGGGTGATGCAATAATCTGCTTGTTATCTGTTTGAGAGTATATTTTAAACATAATGCCCTCTCCTGTTTATCATAAATGCGGGGTGTAGAGTCATACAAAACTGGGGTAGGCAATAATAATAAACATGATAATCTGAGTTTATTGACCACGCTGCCGTCTCTTTGTTACTATCTCACCATCGATACCCCAATTGTCCATATCAACCTCATCTATGGCCGCAACCGTCGTTGCCGGGTGCTTTCCCAGAACATCTGCAAGGAGACCGGTTACACCTTTAATGAGTTCAGCCTTTTGGCCTGGTATAACACCTTCATTGGTTACTCTGATATTTCCATGAGGCATGACATGTCCCTCTTTTATGTTCATCCAATATCCTTGCCAAGACATGTGAAATGTGGAGCCCCAAGGGAATGCCCCTCGTGCACTTGGGTCCGCAGACTCGCTTTTCGAACCGTCGGATTCAATGGTATGACATCACGACTACAAAGGCATCTACCCAACGCCAAAACCGTGACTTTCTGTTGTCGGAATAAAATCATTGGCCTCATGAGGCACCATTAATGCCAAAACCAGAGGCGTGGGATTGAGCTGTAGGTGATTTTTTATGTTACTCATTTCACATAAAGAGCATGGAATTCACTCACAAGGCGCCGCAGTTTTTCTGGGTATTCCAAATTCGTCGTCTGCTTACATTTCATGCTATAGACGAGTATCTGATGAAGTAATCCAAGTTTCTTTTCATAATGTTTAGTATCAAACTTGATGCGCTGAGTCATAAAATATTGCGCTACAATCTCTTGAATCTCATCAGCATGACGCTCCTTATTCATAATCCAGCGAACGAGTTGATTGGCATGATGCTGTTTTTCCTTTTCGATTTTCATGATTTGATCCATAGATTTCTCAATAGTAGCAATATGTTCGTTTATCATATTGATTCGCATCTCATCATCGTAAATCCCACAGGGTATTTCGCAGTGGGCAGATGCTCTGACCGAAAAAAAACAAAAAGAAAATAAGCCTACGAGAAGAATCAAAAAAAGCTGTTTCATAATCATCCTCCTTTTTTAGGTGATACCATATATCTAATCTTAACAACATTCACCTATTAATGCATTGATCCTGGACATGGTAATGACGTTATCTGAAATGTTAATGGCCATTGGCCATCATAACTTTTCATTATAGTGCCTAAAAGAAAATGATGCCACCACTTTTGAACATTACCGACAGTTGCAATCTCTAATAATACGACCAATCTTTCTTCAGCTATGAATGGTGACCAGATCATGGTGCCTTGGAAGGCATTTTGAGACAGCCTACTGTGTGAACAGGAGTGATGAATGCTTGATAAACCATGGGATATCGTCTTAACAAACCTATTCCATGACGTGCCCCGGAATATCGAATAGGTAAAAAAGCCATAGTAGCCGGGAACATTCACAATAAACTCGGGTTAATCTGGTCGACACACGGGTTGGTCTTTTCAGCAACGTATCCATGGGGGAGTTTTGCCCAATCAGACTATTCATGTTATCTTGAACTCAGGTAGGATAACGGACACCTTTGGCCCGCACAGTTGACGAGGTCACTGCTTGAATGTTGATAAGAACCTCCTTTTTCAGAATCTGCCTATACGAGATGCGGAATAAAATCAGTGATCCGGAAAGATCCTAAGATTCAGTTAGAAGGATACAATCTTTTTTTCCCTTGTGAGACATAGTAATAATAAGACACAGTTATTATGGAAGGTTTTTTACTAATAGCAGTAGTTGTTAATTGTTAGGGAATTTCTGAAACTAAAAGATATCTAATCAAAACGCAAAAGACGACATCGTAGCTATTTTAAAGAAGCCAATGCCTCCTTTGCCTGTTTTAGGAATATGCTCATTTCGCAGTGCTCAAAGATCTGAATGGATTTATTGATGCATTCCCTCGCCTGCTCGGTCCTTCCCTTTGCCTTGTGCAGAAGGCCTAAATCAAGATAAGCTTGAGCTAACATAGGTTTGGCTCCTACCCCTTGAGCAGTGTCAATGACTCTCTGTAGATGATATACAGCTTTTTCAGGGGCACGAGGAACACTTTTTATCAAAAACGTGATATTTTTAGCGAGAAAGGGAAGCGTTTTCGGACCTTCACCTAAAACTGTTTGTAGATAAATAGTGCTGAGGATATGCTCTGTTTCAATATAATACCATATACTCCCATTTCTAAGAAACGCTTCAGATATCTCGTCCAGAATTTGTATTCCTTTTATTAATTGGCCTTTGGTAAGCAGGGTGATGCCACGCAGGAAATCAATGAAGGTAGGATCAGCCTGAATTTGTTGCAAGCTCGCGATACTTTGTTCAAAGTGGTACACTGCTTGGGTTGGATTTGTTCTCAGAGCCGCTTGCCCCAGGAATAGATGAGCAAGCCCGATGAACCACTTCATGTCAGAGCGCTCAGCAAGTGCGAGGCCTTCTTTAAGAGTTTGAATCGCTTTATCATACTCTCCGGACAGAAAATACCCGAGACCAAGCATAAGTGTATAGCCAACCTCGCCGAATACAAAGCGTCCCTTCTTATGGGCAGCGACTACTTTGGTGAGAGTTGTAATTCCTTTTTGCAGTTTTCCACCTCGGATCCATGCCATGGCAAGAAAGCCTTCAGCCCATAGCTTGTCCCCAGGTGTTGGGGCTTTCTGAATCGCCAACTCCCCATATTCGATCGCCTGATCCAGCTCCCCTTTGAAGCAATAAGCTTGACAGATAACGCTGGCCGTAAATGAAATCAGGCTGTTGTCAGCATATTCCTCGGCTTTCTTCAGCGCCTTTTCGCCATTTTCTATTGCTCCATCCCAACGGTTCAGAGAAGTGCATGCCCACGCTGCTGTCTCAAAGGCATACACATAGGAGCGAAGGTTGAACTGCTCCTCTGTGGTTCGAAGAGCCTCTTTTTTCAGGCTGAAGACCTGCTCAAAGTTTCCCTTACATAAATGGGACCATTGCGACAAAACATATGCTTGCCCGGCATATTCAAAAGCTCCTGAAGCTTCACAGAGTTCTGTGGCTTTTCCCAAAGTCTCTAAAGCCTGATCATAGGCACCGATCCACCACTGACAGGCGCCCATTGCCACAAAGAATCTTCCCAGCAGCCCTTGATCCCCCACCTCAACTGCCATGCGCTCATAGCGGGTTAAGAGATCGTAATAGTCAGGAACCTGGAATAATAAGGTGAAAACGATCCACTGGTTTACGAGCATAGAGATGCGTCGTTTTCGGTTACCATCAGTATCAGGCAGGGTGTCTAAAAGATTCATGGCCTGATCAAAACAGGACTTAGCAGCTTCCATTGCATTGAGCCGGGCTGCCTTCTGGTTGGCGAGATCGAGATATTCTACTGCCTTCTCTGTATTATCACTGCGCACATAGTGGTAGGCCATGAGTTCATAGTATTCTTCAAGGCGGTCCGGGTAGAGCTTTTCTATGGCACTACCGATCTTCTCGTGAATCTCCTTTCTCCGTTTCTGAAGGAGGCTCTTGTAGGCAACCTCCTGGGTAAGGGCATGTTTAAAGATATATTCCAGCTCAGGAAACAGCTGCTTCTCATAAATAAATTCCAGCCCTTGCAGGTTAATCAGCGATGATTTGAGTTCTTCTTGCATTCCTGTGATGGTCTGTAAGATTCGATAGGCGAATTCCCGTCCGATCACCGAGGCCACCTGCATGATCTGTTTGAGATGCTCTTCCAGCCGATCAATGCGGGCTGCAATAATCCCCTGAATGCTCTCCGGCACCGCAATCTTATCTGCTGCTGTGGTTAACACATACTGATCATTTTTCTTCTGGATAGAGCCGTTTTCCACCAGGCTGTGGGTGAGTTCTTCGACAAACAGTGGATTCCCGCCGGCACGGGTCAGGGTTAAGTTGCTGAGGTCCGGCACCACGGCTCCCCCTTCGAGAATATTTTGTACCAGGTGGGCACTACTCTTTTGCGAGAGCTGGTCAACGCCTATCTTGCTGTAATACGATTTACTGCCCCATGGATGGGTATACTCAGGTCGATACAGGACAATGAGCAGGATGTGGGTGCCGGCCAGCCAATCGATCAGGTAATGAATGAATTCTTCTGAGGTGCTGTCGATCCAGTGAAGGTCATCAATGGCAACAATCAGGGGCCTTGCTTCACTTTCACAAATAAAGAGATCCCGAAGAGCCTCGAAGGTTTTCAGTTTTCTCGCACCAGGCTCAACCTGGAGATAGGAGGGATCATCAATGGTGAGGGAGAGGATGTCTTGAAAAGAGGGCAGAGTGGTTTTGAGTCGTTCACCAAAGCTGGCTAGCTTCTCTGCCACCTTCTTTTTGATAATATATTCACGATCATCATCGTTAATTCCAAAGTAGTCTTTTAAAATATCGATGAGGGGCAGGTAGGCTATAGAGCCGCCATAGTGCAGGCACTGGCCTTCGAGGTAGGTATAGTTTTCATCAGAAACTATGTTCTGAAACTCAAGAAGGAGTCTGGATTTTCCGACCCCTGCCTCACCCACGATCCCTACTACCTGACCAGCGCCTGCTTTCGCCTTATCAAAGGCATCTGCAAGGGCGGACATGGAATTTTTTCGCCCCACAAACCTGGTCAGGCCCTTGGCAACCGATGCCTCGAATCGTGTTTCTATCTCACTGGCTTTTATCAGTTCATAGGCTTCAAGTGGCTCTTCTTTGCCCTTCACCTGGATTGTGCCCAGAGAGGTGCAGTCAAAGAACTCCTTCACCAGTTTATAGGTATGGTTTGTCACAAAAATAGTCCCTGGACGTGCAGTAGTTTCCATCCTGGCTGCAAGGTTTGTGGTGTCGCCAATGGCGGTATAGTCCATTCTCAGATCATCACCGATGGAGCCGACAATGACAGGACCTGAGTTGAGGCCTATGCGCATGATAAAGTCTAAACCGGTATTGTTCTTTATTGTGTCTCCATACACTCCCATGGCTCTCTGAATAGCAAGGGCAGAATGGCAGGCCCGTTGGGCATGGTCCTCATGGGCAACAGGGGCACCAAACAGTGCCATGACGCCATCTCCAGTAAACTGGTTGATGGTGCCTTCATAGCGGTGGATTTCATCCATCAGGATAGTGAAGCACCCATCCATGATCTGGTGGACTTCCTCAGGGTCTAACTTCTCAGAGAGAGCGGTGTAGTTAGCCACATCCGCAAAGAGGACGGTGACGAGCTTTCGTTCCCCTTCAATGGAGCTTCTGGTGGTGAGAATTTTATCGGCTAAAAACTTTGGGGTATAGGATTGGGGATGATTATAATCGACCCGGGAGGTTTCTGTGGGTTTTGTTAAATCATGGCCGCACTCGCCACAAAATTTGAAATGAGGTGGATTTGAAGAGCCGCATTTTGGGCAAATTCTCTCTAATTTAGCCCCACATTTACCGCAAAATTTCATACCTTCCGGGTTTTCAAACTGACAGTGTGGGCATTTCATTTTGCTCCCCTCGAAAGGATTCAGTTTTTAAGGAGACACCCTAAGTCAGGATTATTTTACGATATGCTCAACTCAGGCAGAATCGCCAATGTATGTGAGATGTGCAATTCACAGTGTAGGGAGTGAAGGTATGATCCTGCCTATATATAGCTGAATCTATTTCACTGTAGGGGGTTTGAGGAGATTTTGTCAAGTATTTCTTTTTTTTAGGTTTTTCTATTGCTTGTCAAACATATTCGTCGTTTCACTAACTGATAACAGGATTTCTTAGGGAAACCTCAATATGTTGCATGAGGAAAGGACAAATCAAAAATACAGGCTTCGTGTCAAACAGATCGTACAGCCAGAGAACATTCTATTTAAGGTTCCGTTTGATAGGTATAAGTTTTTGAGGCTCTAAATCCCTTCTAAGCATAGCACAATGTTTGACTTTTTGGTTCAATATTTGTTACCAGATCTTGTACATATTGTGGTGAGTCAGTTTGATTCGAATGCTTTCATTAAAGCATTTATACATCACGTATCGTAACGTGTAATAAATACATAGGCGTCTACAAACCAGACGCTGCCAGGGTAGTAGGCGATAAATGTTCTGTTGATGGAGACCATCGTCACATAGAAATAATATGTATAATCATTCGTAGTAGCGTTCCCACCGACATCTTATAGATTCTGTCTAAAAACTGAGAATATCCCTGCCTTTTAAGGTGGGGATAGTTACTCAACAATCCCACTAGGTATTGCTACATTCCCTTTTTCTCTAAGGACATGAGAAAAAGGATTATTCCCACACAGAATATGGCAATTATGATCCAGTGATAGGGGAATCCCATACCAAAGATAGAGGGAATGGTAATCTTCCCATAGGAACCCCATGTAAGGATATTTCCCTTAAGGTAGTGATAGACCTCGGCATAGACAGCTGCACCAACCAACATCCCAATGACTCCACCTACATAGGGCGACCATTCCGGTTTTTTTAACCAGTTCATTACCTCATCCCTCCTTCCGGTTATAGAGTAAGTTGTGGTTTAAAAATAAAATTGGGCCTGGACCTGGAAGACGTGCTTTTGATTAGCCCCATTGAGCCAGCAGCTTGCTTCTCAAATTAGACTTTGATTTTAAACGGCTGAGTAGACTTTCAACTACGTGTCAGATGAATATCCTCACACTACCCAATTTTATGACAACATCCAAACACAATACGAAAGTTTTTGGCTTCACATGTGTTTAGGTGGATGGCAGTATACAGAACATTTCTCCCTTCATGCCTCTTCCCGTATCTTGTGAGACCTTTGAAAAACCCGGCGATTTTCACCATCCCCAAAAAGACGATGGACTTTTTTGAAGTGACTGGTGGCTTCCGGCTCGACTCCGTCCTGGAGGGGCCTCCGTCCCGGAAGGTAGAGCCTCCCGCTCGGAGAGAAGGGTGCTGTCTTTTCGTAACGTATCAATGGGGAAACCCGCAGGCCCCGATTTATCGGGGCAATGCGGAGGGCTTCCGGCTCGGAGAGCCTCCCGCTCGGAGAGGGCAAAACTCCCCCATGGATACGTTGCTGAAAAGACCAGCCCGGGAGCCTCGGCCTCCGGCCCGACTCCGTCCTGGAGGGGACTCCGCCCCGGAAGGGAGGGCCTACGCCCCGGAGGGAACTGAAAAAAAGCCCATCGTCTTTAGATCAAGAGGGGTTATACAAAGGTCTCCTTGTGTCTCCACTTCTTGATTGCTCTGATCCAAAATTCCAATCATTCAGAGCTGGAAGAGGAAAGGCAAACTGGATTGTGCCTTGGCAAAACCACGGTATAAGCGTGTACTTAAAAGAGATTGATTTATCACCCTCACTATTCCTGCTTTCCGTCCACATTTTCAGATATGTATTTGACCCCGGAACATCATGAGGTTTGTTTTGGATTGACACACAAAAACAAAGAGATCTATGCTTCTTTACTGAAAATTGACTTCTTATCATGTCATGTTCAGGTGTTTCGTGATTTGTGTCATCATTGGCGATTTCTGGCGAGGCATTGGTCTAACCCGTCAACTGTGGGATTTGTTTGGCTACCGTTTTGAAATGGGGTTTCAAACTAATCGTATGTTAAGATATATTGTATAAGGGTAAAGCTATCAAATTAACCCCTTCTCTGAGGGTTTCCGCACTGAAATAAGCGGCGAGCAAATGTAGTTAAACGGATAAGCAGGAGATATTATCAGCCACTATACTGGTATCAAAAATTTCCAGAGTCCAAGGCATTATAAATATCAGAAGGCATTTGGAAAAGCATTGATACAAAACCCGGTGAAACTATGCCTCAAACCGAAAAGGTCGTGTGCATGTATCAAATGTAATGCCCGAGACAAAGTGATACTGGATAAAAGCCTCTGGATACTTGTTGTAGCGAAGCGGAAATATTTTTTTTAGCATGAATGAAATAAGAAATTCTTTCACTTTTAATTTTTCTAAAAGGATGCTACAAAAAATTTTTATAGTTTCAGGCATTGGAATAGAGAAAATTTTTATCCACGCCAAAGAAGGGATCTTCAACCAGGCCGGAGCAGCCAGTCCCGACACGTCGGGACATCTCTACACAACGAGCTATATGGATATTCTAATCACCAAACTAATGGGTTTGTGGCCTTGGCTTCGCTCATTAAATACATGGAGGGCAACATGCGCAAAAGGCAAGTAAGTCTGCCTGCATTGTTTTTCATAGCTTTTTGTTTGGCATTGCTTCCTTATGTTTGTGAGGGAAGTGGAAAAAGCAGACCCATGAGACAGCCCACTAAAAAAAGAGTGGAAAGCAAACCCAGGCTGATCGTTCTCCCACTCCAGCCTCAGGAGGGCCAGGCCTATGATGGTATTGGATTGGGGGTTCATTTCCTGCTGGGAAATGTTGTGGCTCCACACACCGGGCTTAAGGAGTTCTGGTTTGGTTGGCGGGTAAAAAACATCTTTCCTCAGAAGGAAAATCTCATAGCCTATTGTCACGGTGAGGGCCCCCGTCTTAACTTGGCCAAACTTGGTAAAGAACAGGATATCCGTTACTGGCTTGGGGGCAGTGTTCAGAAGCAGGAAAGCAAGTTACAAATCGCCCTGGTACTCATGGATACCAAGGAAGAACGTGACGAATGGAAAGCCGAGCTGATTCTCGATCCATCCGACCAGCTCATAGGATTTCGTAAAGGATTTCTTGCCTGGTTGGATGACTGCGGCCTTCCTTTTCCGGATGCCCGGGTGGCCAAGGCCTTATGGCCGGAGAAAACCACCCTTAGAAGCCTCGATCTTCTGGGTCGGGATTTGAAAACATATTATCTTCATGCATCGTGGGATGATAAAGGCCCATTTGATCCTGACTTATTCGATCCTGCCGTATCTGCAGCCCCTTCCTCTTACCTGGCCCACGATCTCAAAGGCTGGGTTATGTATAGGAATAAGGATTATAAGTCAGCCGAGAGATCATTTCGATCCGCCATCAAAATAAATCCTGACGGTCTGGGTGCCATTTCCGGTCTGATGTGGTGTGCGGTGTATACCAATGATGTAGAGGAAGCCTACAAATGGGCCATGGCAAAAGCTGATATTCGAGGGGAAAGCCGCGAGGCGGCCAGAGCCCGGGTGGATAGACGGATGAAAAAAGCTTTCCAGTAAAAAGAGGATGTCATGGAAGGGATATTCGGTACATATAGAGAAATGGGAGATTTAATTGCCTTACAAGGATAAACCTTTGTTATTGCACCCTGTTCTCCAAAAACCGACCCTATACATGAGACCATCTTGCGGGCATTGTTATGACTGCAGGATTACAATGGGGAATTGTCCGGCTTACGGGCTATGTGAGCCAAAATGCCGCCACCAATGCCATTACTATCGAGACCTTTGAAAAACCCGGCGATTTTCACCATCCCCAAAAAGACGATGGACTTTTTTGAAGTGACTGGTGGAAGGGTGCTGTCTTTTCGTAACGTATCAGTGGGGGAACCCGCAGGCCCCGATTTATCGGGGCAATGCGGAGGGGGCAAAACTCCCCCATGGATACGTTGCTGAAAAGACCAACCCGGGAGCCTTGGAACTGAAAAAAAGCCCATCGTCTTTAGATCAAGAGGGGTTATGCAAAGGTCTTATGGCATCATTTATGGCGGGCTGGTTAGCCTATGACAGGTTCATTAAGAAATTTTTGAGTATGTTGCAATATTGTTTCTCCGATTTCAGCGAAAATCAGGGGAAATTGTTAATTTCTACTTCCTTTCAAAATGATCCAGCTATTCCAAGTTTATAAAAATTTTGGTTCAAAAAATCCAGCTCTGCTGGATATAAACCTGACCGTAAAAAAAGGAGAATTTATTTTTATTACTGGCCCTAGCGGTGCTGGAAAGACTACATTATTAAAGATAATTTTCTGCGCAGAGAAGCCAACAAGCGGTAACGCACTGGTTGATGGAAGGAATCTTAACAGGATTAAGGACGAAGAGCTTTCATTGTTACGACGAAGAATAGGAGTAGTATTTCAAGATTTTAAGTTGCTTCCAAGGCGTACTGTATTTGAGAATGTAGCCTTAACTCTGGAAATAACAGGTTCGCCTTTATCTCTGATACGTAAAAAGGTTCATCAGACACTTAGGTATCTCAGTTTGGCAAACAAAGAAGGCTACTACCCTCCTCAGCTTTCAGGTGGAGAGCAGCAGAGGGTTGCCATTGCGAGAGCAATAGTTAATAATCCTCTGATTCTCTTGGCTGACGAACCAACCGGAAACCTTGATCCTGATTTAACCATGGAGATAATGGCTCTTTTAAAAGAGATACACATTAGGGGTACAACAGTGCTTGTGGCAACGCATAGTCAGGATTTGTTACGAGATACAACTAGAAAGATAGTTACCCTCAATAAAGGCAGAATAGTATAAATGAGAATCACAACTTATCATTATTTTCTCAGGCAGGCTATGGCAAATATTCTTGAGAATCGATTAGCACATCTGATAGGTATAGGTACCATGTCCATAGCATTCCTTATTTTTTATGCTTTTATTCTTGTTGTTGTAAACCTAAACCATTGGACAGAGGATCAGGGAAGATCATTGACTATGTCTATTTATTTTAAGGGCGAACCAGATATGGTTGCTGTTGAAAAAATAAAAAATGAATTATTTCTCTTTCCTGGAGTCACTATCAAAAGATTTGTTTCCAAGGATGATGCTATGAGGCATCTTAGAGGAAAGCTGGGTGACAAAGGCGGCCTGCTTAATGGTTTAAAGCAGAATCCTTTACCCGCCTCACTCGAAATTATTCTTTCGGCAGACAAAGGGGATAGTAACCTTCCTTATCAATTAAAAACAAGGTTAGAGAAGAGTGATGCAGTTGATGAGGTTCAATACAGCCAGGAATGGATGAGAAAATTTCAATCTATCCTGGATGTAATAAAGATTGGGGGCATGATTTTTGGAGGATTGCTTTTTTTAGCAGCCCTATTTATTATTACTAATACGATAAAATTGACTATGTATTCTCGAAGGGAAGAGATTGAAATACTCAAACTGGTAGGTGCCACCAATCGCTTCGTAAAAATTCCTTTTATGATTGAAGGTTCAATTCAAGGCTTTCTTAGCGGTGTAGTTGCCTTAATCATTCTCTTTTTGGTTTATATAATCGCAATAATGAGGATAGACATTAGCATTGGATTTGCCTCCCTTGATATAGCTTTTCTTTCTCCTCAATTGATTTTTTTCTTATTGCTTATGAGTGTTATTATTGGTTTTATTGGGAGCACAGTGTCTTTAGGTCAGTTTTTAGAATATGAATCGGATACGTAAATTGCCTTGGGAATCCCATTTTTTTCTGCAGACTTGCCTGCTTCGAGATAATCGTGCTAGACAGATTGATGCAGGTCATCAAGATTTTGGATATCTTAACAAATACCTGCTGAAATCTGCGGGGATCGGGATCTTCATTAAAGTCTGTCTACCACTTTTTATAGTATGTTTTATTATGTTGAGCTTTTCCCTCATAGAAATCTCGGGGGCGGAAGAGAGATCTGCTGCTAAAACCAGTCATTCCCAGATTCAGCAGATAGAAAAAGATCTTTTAGAACAGCAAGAAGCCCTGCTCAGTATTAATAGTAAAGAAAAAGGTATTCTCGAAGAGCTCGAAAGGCTGCAAAGAGAGGTAGTTGTAAACAGGAGGTCTTTAAAGGAGTTATCGAGCCAAATAAAAGAGATCTCATATGAGATCGAGCGTGGAAAGAAAAGAGTTCAAAGTTTGAACGATTCTTCTTGTGCTGTCAGGGACTATTTAATAAAACGGCTGGTGGCTTTTTATAAATTTGGGAGGTCAGGCTATATATGGCTCCTTACCAGCTCCACTAATTTGCAAGAATTTCAGAAGACAATAAAATACATGAAGACTATTCTAGCAGAGGATAGCCGAGCTCTGAATATCTTGGACAAGCAAAAAAGGCAAATTGAGAATGAGTTATATGGGCTCAAGCAAAATGTGGCCAAAATGCAGGAGTTAAAAAAGGTCGAAAATTCAAAAATGGCACAGCTTGAAACGTATATTGAAAAAAAAGTTCTTTTATTAATGAAGATACATCAAGAGAAGGAATTTCATGCAAAAGCAGTTAAAGAATTAGAGAATGCGACACGCAATTTACATGAAACCATGATACACCTGAAAACTAAGCAAAAACAAGATCCGCTACCACAAAAATTCGCACAAATGAAAGGAAAATTACCTCTTCCGGTAAATGGAAAAATACTAGACGACGTCAAACAATCGGGATTTAATCCATTTAGGCATAGAAAGGGAATATATATCAAAGGTTCTCCAGGAGAAGCTGTTAGATCAGTCTTTCCTGGCAGGGTGGACTATTCGGGATGGTTTAAAGGATATGGACAGTTATTGATAGTCGACCATGGGTACCGTTATTTTACTGTCTTCGCTCACCTTGAGGAAAGGATCAAGGAAAAGGGGGAATCAGTCTCGGAAGGAGAAATAGTTGGTTTGCTGGGAGATCCTGGCTGGCAGGTAGGACCAGGAGTATATTTTGAAATAAGAAAAGGAGGGGATCATCTTGACCCCCAAAAATGGCTTAAAAAAGAATAGGTTTAACATACCATGCAGATGGCCTAAATCGTTTGACATGATAACGTATTGTTTTCTAGAGATATATACTTAGAAAACAAAGATTGATGCATTCGTAAAAAGCTCATTTATGCCACAAGTGGCATCCTATGAACAACGAACTCAATCAAATCTAAAAAATTGAAAATAATGAATTATATCAATAGCTAATAATCCGATTGCAACATACGGATAAAACGACTTCGTTGGAAGTCATTTTACTCACATGATGCCCATTTTGGGATTCATGAAATGTTTCTCTAATCGCCAAAAACTCGGCCTAAAGGCCTCAAACTTGCTCGCCATTGCTCCCGCTCAGGCGAGGCAGGCAATTTGGAATTTGTAACCTTCGGCATTTCATGAATCTATTTGCAAAAGTGGACAACGCCCGTAAAAGACTTTTTACGCGTTTGTCAAAATTGATACTTTAAACAAAAAAGGAGAAGAGGGATGTCACCAACAAGGCATAATCATTTCTTATATAAGGCAATTCTTTTTATTGTTTTGGTGTCGTTGTGTTTAATCAACAACAGCCAGCAAGATATCTTCGCCGACACTAAAGAAGTATACAAGAATATAGAGGTGCTCAGCGAAGCTTTACATAGAATTGAGAAAAACTATGTTGAAAACACGGAACCAAAAGAACTTATATATGGGGCTATAAAGGGTATGGTTAAAACCCTTGACCCACATTCCTCTTTTATGACTCCTGAAGAATACCAGGAATTTATGGTACAGACAAAAGGAAGCTTTCCAGGTGTAGGTATTGAGATAACTATCAGAGACCATGTTCTCACCGTCGTCTCTCCTATTGAGGGAACACCTGCATTTAAGGCTGGCATACAAGCAGGAGACCAGATAATCATGATAGGAGACAAATCCAGTAAAGAGTTATCCATTATGGATGCAGTTAAGCTCATTCGTGGGCCTAAGGGAACCAAGGTTAAACTCACCATTAGGAGAAAAGGCATCGAAAAACCGATAGAATTTATGATAACCAGGGATGTGATACCCATTACCAGTGTTCGGACATTTTTAATTCCCCCAGATATAGGCTACATTAGGATCTCTGCCTTCCAGAGCAAGACCTATCAAGAACTTTCGGAGGCATTAAACAGGGTAGAAGATGATAAGCAGTTAAAGGGTTTGATTCTAGATTTACGAAATAATGGTGGGGGATTGCTGTCGCAGGCTGTAGAAGTAGCGGATGAGTTTCTTGATTCAGGAGTGATTGTTTCTATTAAAGGCCGGGATAAAAAAGAAGAGTTAAGTGTTGCGCATAAAAATGGTAAGCTTAGGGACTATCCTATGATTGTTTTGGCCAATGAGGGAAGCGCAAGCGCATCGGAAATAGTTGCAGGGGCTTTACAGGATAATAAGAGAGCACTTGTATTAGGCACTACTACGTTTGGAAAAGGGTCAGTACAAACCATTTCCCCTCTTTCAGATGGATCATGTTTGGGGCTTACAACTGCTTTATACTACACTCCAAGCGGAAGATCAATACAGGCAAAGGGTATTGAGCCGGATATAAAGGTTGCCTTTATACCAGCAGAGGAGCGGGCTGAACCAGCAAAACCCGCTTTCATAAGAGAAAAAGATCTGGAATACCATATCAAAAAAGAGAATCAAGAGTCAAAGGAAGAGGAAAAGGGTGAGGCAACGCAGGATGAGGATTCTCGCATTCAAAGCCTTATTGATAATGATAATCAGTTAAAAAGGGCGGTTCAGATACTTCACTCCTGGAATATTTTCTCTACATTACAAAACAAATAGGCTGTATTTAACCTAGATTATGCAGTAGGTATCGTCACGAGGGTTGAAAAACCTCAGCGAAACGAGAAGTTGGAGCGATTTTGCGCCGAAGGCATATTTGTAAATATGTTGAGAAGCAAAATCGTGAAACGATCGTTGTAGCAAGGTTTTTCAGGCCGCAGCAGGTGGCTACTGCATAATCTGAGTTTAACAAAAGAGGGAGCATTTTACCCGCAGATGCAGGTTAAAACTCACTAGATTCTGAGTAATTACAGTACACGTAAAAATAAGAGTACGATGTCCTTTTATGGCTAAATCAAAAGGCAAGAAAAAAAAGAGACTCACTTTTCCCTATATTAGGTTAGTTGTTTTAACTATAGCTGTCATTTTCATGATCATTTATCTATGGATACCAGAGAAAGCGGGATCTCCACTGCCATTTGAAGAGTTTCATCTCTATTCAAACAAATTAAGTCGAGGCATACATCTTATAGATAAATCTATTGCTGATGGATTCTATAAGATAGGGCTGCCACAAAAAAATATCGTTTTTCTATCTGTTTTACCAAGACAGAAAAATAACTCTAGGTGGAATTTTAGTAAGATAGAAGCGAGGATTCCCAACTGGTATTCGATCGTGGAGGTAGGAGAAGAAATTAGAGGGAGGATTGCTAACTTACCAGTACCAACAGAAATTCTTATAGATAAGAGATCGGATAATGAAATAATCTACACTATTTATTGTGAAGGTTTTTATACGCACAAATTAAAAATTATTCGATACGATAAAAAGATACCTCATCGTTTCCCGTATCCCAAAATTGGTATTATAATAGATGATTTGGGCTATGATATGTCCCTTGCAAATGCCCTTTTAGGCCTTGATTTACCTCTCACCTTTTCTGTGTTACCTTTTACCCCCAATACCAGATTGATTGCACGTAAGGCGAGGAATAATGGTCTGGAAACAATGCTTCATCTCCCTATGGAGCCTATGGATTATCCTGCTATTAATCCAGGGGAGGGGGTTTTGTTGGTATCCATGGACAAAGAAACAATTTTGGATACCCTGAATAGGGATTTGAGCCGAATACCTTGTGTTGCTGGTGTAAATAATCATATGGGATCTAGATTTACAGAAAATGAAGAGAAAATGAAGTTAGTGCTGGCTGAGTTAAAGAATAAAGGGCTTTACTATATTGATAGCAGAACGACCCGTGGTACTGTGGGGTTTGATGTGGCAAAAAAAATGGCTCTCAGAACAGCCAAAAGGGATGTTTTTTTAGATAACCATCTCTCGGAAACTGCCTTAAAAATACAAATGGAGAAACTGCTGAGTATTGCACGGCACAAGGGGAGTGCTATAGGCATAGGGCATCCTCACAAAAAGACCTTTGATTTATTAAAAAATTTTCAGATGACCCTTACAAATGATGTCGAAGTAGTGCCTGCTTCCGCCTTGGTGAGCAAATAATATCCGTTACCTCTACCACGAGCTCCGTCTTCTGTCGTGGAATGAATGCGCTGGCGGTCGGGATGTCGGGCCATCCAGCCCCGCCGTTCGCAAAGCGAATCGGTGAAACTAATTGGTGCCAAGGCCTTGCTCGTGGGGATCCACGTTCTATAGACGGAGGGGTTTCCTTTGAACATACCGCTTTTAATTTAAAGGCCTAATATGAAACTATTGACCAGGAAATCATAGCTGCTAGAAGATTTATCATCCCCACAGCTTTATCCGTGCACCGAAAGCTGGGGAATCGGAAAAGGAGCTAGCCGCATACAGTCAGGACAAATATGCGGTGAGATTTTCATCACGCACTGATGCGTTACTCGTAGCATTACTGAATGCCAACATATGTCCTGGGGATTTGGTAGTCATTATGCTATACTTTATTTCCGCTGCTGGTTCAATTGCGGGGATGGGAACTACCCCTGTTTTTGTTGACATAGATAACGTTACCTATAATATTGATCCTGGGAAATGGAGAAAGTGATTTTACAACTGAGTCCGGAAGACTTTTCTGTTTCCGTTGAGACTGCAAAAAAGACTATTGCCTTGCCGATTTATTTAGAGCTGCAATATGAGCAAATTGAATATATTGGTGAAAAGATAAATTCCTTCTATAAAATAGTCTTGGCAGCTAACTGTCAGGCAACAGTCTTGGTATTGCTCGATCGATTTATACGAAAACCTCTTAAAAAGTGTCTCGAGTTTATAAAATGAGACCTTTGAAAAACCTGGCGATTTTCACCATCCCCAAAAAGATGATGGACTTTTTTTGAAGTGACTGGTGGAAGGGTGCTGTCTTTTCGTAACGTATCAGTGGGGGAACCCGCAGGCCCCGATTTATCGGGGCAATGCGGAGGGGGCAAAACTCCCCCATGGATACGTTGCTGAAAAGACCAACCCGAGAGCCTTGGAACTGAAAAAAAGCCCATCGTCTTTAGATCAAGAGGGGTTATGCAAAGGTCTC
>JAWOBA010000106.1:0-6017 GCA_046498285.1 Desulfatiglandales bacterium
CGATTCGTGCACGATCAGCAAGCTCTGGGCTTTCAGCAGAGAGGAATTCCTTGCTCAGAACAACGGTTCCTGATATTGGCACTTTCCGATCAAATACCAGTTCTGCGATAGGATTCGTAATTTCCACAGACTTACACCGCAGGGAATTTTTTCCTACCCCGCAGAGCGTTTCTCCCTCTTTTCTAACGATACCTACAAAGTCCAATTCCGCACTTCGTGCTATTGTCTCTAACCTGGGTAGAAGTTCAGACACTTCTCTTTTTTTAATAGAGGAGCGGAATGTGGGTTCCAAAGAGGTAATGGTAAGAGGACATCGAATTCCGTTTATTCGGCTCAGGTATATCTCACGTGCAGCATTAAGGTCTAGTCTCACGCGATTTGTCGCCTCGCTGAGTATAGCATTGTTAAGGAGCTTGCCCCCAATGAATAGAAAAACAACACCAAGCAGAAAGAAAGCACCTAAAAAACTTGCTATAAGCTTTGATCGTGTTGAATAAAACATCTGATGGCCCTGTGTAAATGGTTAAGGTTTCTACGGTATGCTGCAACAGATACCTATGAAAACTTTAGCTTCATTTAGGCACTTTAACTCAATTATAACTAAGCCATTCGATTCCTAAGTTCAATGACGAATGTATTTCAATTTTTTGAGACCAGACAAAACCCTCAGGACTCAGTGCTGCTTTCGGTCGTGAGACATGTCGGCAAGGTCGTGTTGAGTTGCTCAAACCGAATGGAGTTATCAAGATTTCTGAAACCAGTTTTCAAAAGATATCACCATATTTGCAAATCGAAAACTAAGCTACCATATTTGTGCCCTTCTCCTTGACTCAAGCCAACGCCTCTGGGGTGGTGTAAGGGGTCCTATCTCTTCCTCTATCCAATCAATGGCTCCAGTTAGTAGAGCGAGTTTCTCGGGACCCGTTAAATCGTATTCTTCAAGAGCAGCTGCCCCATAGTGGAGCAAATTTGCGATGAACTCACTGTCGGAGGAGGTTCGTTCAAGAACCCTGATTATCTCTTCCTTGTGGATAAATTTCTGTTCTCCAGGCGCTTGGGCAGAAGCTATATCAAGTGCCGAGGCTACTGTTTGTAGAAGCTGCTGAGGAGTGAATGGTTTTTCCAGGTAATCTGCCGCGCCAAGCTTCATGGCCTGTATTGCTGACTGGATTGTAGCATAACCTGTAATCATAACAACGGCAAGGGATGGTTTTACCCGCTTAATATCTCTCAGCACTCTCATACCTCCAATATCTGGCATGAGGATGTCAGTCAGGACAATGTCATATTGTTTCTGTATAGCCCAGTCAAGGCCTTCACGGCCCCTCAGTGTAACATCTACATCATAATTCTTATCAGTAAGTATCTTGATAATGCTATCTAAGATAGCCTGATCATCATCAATTACCAGGGCCTTCTTTTTTTCCATGATATTCCTCCTTTTGAATAAACTGGTTCATAATTGTTCAAGCTTTTTCTTGCAGGGAATTACAAATACAGGAGATAGACAATGCCGGATTACCTTTTCACTACCATTTCCAAAAAAGATATGTTCTATTCCTTGTCTACCATGGGTACTTCAATAATAATGTCTATGTGCTCCTGGTTTGCAAATGTGAGTATCTGCTCATCTTCCCTGCAAGATTTTGTGACGATTTCATATGCAATTGTATTGCCTATCTTTTTGCATAGTGCTCCGAATAGATATAATTCAGATATTCTTCTATATTTTTTTGAGTTCTTTTTACATCATTCTTGAAAGTAACATTGTCTGTAACTATCTGATTCTAATCGATATCTACACCAATTTGTAATTGAACTTACGAATCGAAGAAATTAATACTGGCGATTCAAATCAATACGTTCGGCTGGGAAAATATTGGATCAGACCTCCATGCCCCGGATTCCTGCTTTGCTAACCATGTTTCCCTTGTAGATCTTTACCGTTTGTTGTCTATATCTTTAAAGGTCATTTTGAGCTCGAGCATACCGCTCTCGCTGTGTTTGTTTATGTCAAAGCCCATACTTTCGAACAAATGCTGCATAGGGATGTTTTCCCTCAAAACTTCAGCAGTAAACCCCGATAGCCCATCTTTCTTGGCAAGATACGTGAGGTAGGATAGTAGCTCCCTCCCTATCCCCATGTTTTGCCATTTATCTTTTACTAAAAATGCGACCTCTGCAGTCAGGGACTTTTCGTATATGGAATATTGCCCTAACCCTAATACCTCTTCCTTCTTATCTTTTTTAGTGATAGCAAGGATAACCATTTCCTTTGTATAATCAATTGCTATATATTTTTGGATACGTTCATGTGGCATGTCCACGCGACTGGATATGAATCTTCGGTAAAGGCTTTTGTCTGAAAGAGAATAGAAAAATTCCTTTAAAAGAGGCTCATCCCTTATATTTACAGGCCTCAAAAAAAGCTCGATACCACTTTTAGTGGTCTTATATATCTCCAGTTCCTCAGGATATTCACCCCTTTTTTCAGATACAAATGCCTGGTCCTGGTAGATAAGATTATTGGCCTTTGCCTCTTCTATAAGCCAGGGTCTGAAGTTCGGATGGGCAATGGAGATGAGTTCCATTGCTCGCTCCCTTATATTTTTTCCATGAAGATATGCGATGCCGTATTCAGTGACAACATAGTGGATATCCCCTCTGGTCAATGTGACCCCGGCCCCCTCTGAGACGAAGGGCACTACCCTTGATATTGTTTCATTCTCCGCTGTGGACTGAAGGGCCAGTATGGTCTTGCCTCTCTCTGATAGCAGTGCCCCTCGCATAAAATCCGCATGGCCGCCTATGCCGCTGTAGAAGGTTTTGCCGATGGACTCAGCAGTAGCTTGCCCGGTAAGGTCTATCTGGAGGGCACTATTGATGGCCGTCATATTTCTGTTTTGTGCGATAATAAGGGGGTTGTTTGTGTAATCAACCTGTCTGAATTCTATACAGGGGTTGTCGTGGATATAACGGTAGGTCTTTTTTGTGCCCATGCAGAAGGTGGCGATAGTCTTTTCCCGGTCTATAGTCTTTTTTGTATTATTAATCACCCCTTTTTTCATTAACTCCACGATGCCATCTGATAAAAGTTCGGTGTGTACGCCCAGATTCTTCTTGTCAGCTAGGTTTAAAAGGATCGCGTTAGGAATACTTCCATATCCCACCTGGATCGTATCTCCATCCTCGACTATACGTGCAACATATTTACCTATGAGCTGCGCTATCTCATCGGATACCTTATCTTCATATTCCAGCAATGGCTCTTCGTAGGGGACAATAAAGTCAACATCCTTTATGTGCAAAAAGGTGTCCCCGTGTATCCGGGGCATGTTAGGATTTATCTGGCTTATTACCAAAGAGGCGTTTTCTACCGCTGCCTTGGTAATGTCCACGCTTACCCCTAAACTCATATAGCCATTATTGTCTGGTGGCGATGTTTGTACAAGGGCCACATCTATAGGCACTATACTTCGGTTGAATAAAGCCGGTGTTTGTGATAGGAAAATTGGTGAATAATCAGCAAACCCCTTATTTATGGCATCTCTCGTGTTATTTCCAATAAAAAAGGAGTTGTGTCTGAAATTACTTTTAAATCTTTCATCCGTATAGGGCGCAATCCCGAGCGTCCATACATGAAGGATCTCGGCATCAAATAAACCTTTGGGGTGTGAATCCACATAATTTATTAGGGATCGAACAAGATATTGCGGCTCCCCACAGGCTGTACCTATAAATATACGATTTCCCCGGTGTATATTGCTAAATATTCTATCTTCAGGCACGAATTTATGGGGATAAATTTTTTTCCATCTTGTATAATTTACACTCTTTCTCATTTATTACAAGCAACCCCCGCCAATCATTAATAAAAAAAGCCCAATAATAGTTAATGCTTAAAACCTATCTGTAAATACAGGTAAATATATAAAGATCTTGGCTCTCTTGAATGGGCAGAGCATTAAAGAGGGCAAAATTTTTAGTGATATGAGAGAGTTCTTTAGTTTCCAAGCAATAAGCAGCTATTCTATCCCAGCTTCTTGACTTTTGTAGGCACAATCCTGGTTAATTCCCCAGCCTCTATCATTTCATTGAGTTGTTCTATGAGTTCAAACTTTTTGACCTTACCGCGGCCAGATATAGGAAGCTCATCGATTACGGAAACATAGCGAGGAACTGAGGGAGATGAAATTACACCATAGCAGTAGTCCACAATTTCCTGAGGGTCTATCTCATTGCCCTTTGATGGAATGACAGCTGCAGCCACTACCTCGCCAAGTTCCGGATCCTTCACTCCTACTGCAGAAACTTCATCAACTTTGGGGTGAGTAATTATGTGCTCTTCGATAATGCGGGGAAAAACATTAAATCCCCCCACTATAACCATATCTTTGGCCCTGCCCGTAATATAGTAGTAGCCAAATTCATTTACCCATCCCAAATCACCGGTATGCAGCCAGCCGTCAATTACAGTTGCCTTAGTCTCTTCAGGTTGCTTGTAGTATCCGTAGCTCATAACACAGTAGCCCTTGCATACGATCTCACCTTTCTGGCCCGCGGGAAGTAATTTGTGGCTTTCTGTATCAAGGATGTGTACATCTATGCCGGGAAGAGGTTTTCCAACGGTTGTGGCCATAATCTCCGGGCTATCGCTTAAGGATGTCATAGAAATAACAGGACTGGCTTCTGTCTGCCCATAGCCAATGAGTATGTTACATTTCATCTCTTCAAGAACACCTTTAACCGTATCTATGGGGCATGGTGCACCCGCCATGATACCAGTTCTAAGGGTAGCCAATGAATAGCCTCCCTTTCGGAACTCGTGGAGCTCTCTGATAAACATTGTAGGTACTCCCGGGTGTATGGTAACCCCATACTTATCAATCATATCCAGGGCCTTACGTGGCTCATAATAAAGCATTGGTGTCTGGGCAGCGCCACGTAATACAGATAGGGTAAGAACCAATGTATTGCCAAAGGAATGAGAATATGGGATTGGTACAAGCATGTTATCTTTTTCCATGGCATTCAAGATGGACCCTACATCCCAGGCATTTCGGATCATGTTATAATGGCTCAGGACAACACCTTTAGGTCTACCAGTAGTTCCCGAGGTGTAAAGGATAAACTCCATGTCGTGTTCTCCGATTTCTTTAGCGATCTCATTCATTTCCTCATCGCTAATATCAGAGCCATCCTTAACCAGCTGATCCCAGGAAGTAAGCCCTTTTCTGTCAGCATTTCCAAGGGTAACCACAAGTTGCAGACCACGTAATTTTGGTTTTATTTCCTCTACCATCGCCGGAAAGTCTACCTTAAACATAGGCTCTGATATTACCAGGGCCCTTGCGCCACTATGATGAAGTATATACTCAGCCTCCCGTGGCCTGTACCAGTAGTCAAGAGGAACAATTACAGCACCGGCCTTAGATATTCCAAACCATGCTACTATCCATTCTGGGTGGTTGTGCATCCAGAGGGCTACTCGATCTCCTTTCTGTATGCCCTTTTCCACAATCCCCTTGGCAAATGAGTCAGAGAGCCCGTCCAATTCCTTAAAGGTAATCTTTTTATCTTTCCAGTATATGGCAGTCCGCTCTGGCCATTGCTTCGCCGCATATTTTATAACGCCTCCCATTGTCCTTTGTTCTAAATCATGATACATGTACTTTACCCTCCAATAGTAAAAGGATAACTTGCTTTTGATATTTCTAATAAAACCATAGTAAATCCTATTTTTTTGATAGAGGGAAGCTAAGCAAGAATCTCACTAACCATCTGATCAATTGCGAGAGATTTTTATCTTTTTAGTGATCATCTGATCTTTTTCTTGCATGGAATGATAAAAACAGGAAATGGGGAATATCGGAGCACCTTTTCAGCAACACTTCCAAAGAAGACATGCTCTATCCCTGTTCTCCCATGTGTACCCATAACAATAATATCTACCTTTTCCTGCTTTGCAAATCCGAGTATCTCCTCATCTTCTCTGCCGGATTTGGTAACGAATTCAT
>JAWOBA010000110.1:0-5799 GCA_046498285.1 Desulfatiglandales bacterium
ATAAAAATCACCAAAGCCCAGGGCGATATCCGGCCTCAGCCGCTGGCAAAGCCTGTATGTCCGCACCCATCGTATGAAATAATCAATACCCTTTGAGATAATGGTATTTCTATGCAAAGAAATACGGTAGTAAGGAATATTAAATCTGTCCAGCAAAAGGCAGGTAAACTCCTTTTCTCTGGCAGCCACAAACACTTCATGACCCCGGTCTTTCATGGTGCTGATGAAATGCCTAAAAAAATGAACATCCGCTGGATGCCCTATCCCAAGAAGTATCCTCAAAACCTATCACTCATTACTTATTGTCCTTTTTCTTGTAACTTTCAGCCTGACCATTTGTTTACAATAAACCACCAAGCCACAAAGTACACAAAGTAAGGATTGCCGCTTTGACGAACATATGTATGTCCGGCGTCTAACCCAATTAGAGAAGGAAGGCATCAAGGCAGCTTCTATGATCAAAGGTCTTATCAACTCCCTCTCAAACCATAACCCCACTCAGCTTTGTCCGCCCGCCTCGCCTGAGCGAGAGCGATGGCGGGCAGGCCTGCCCCGCCTCGCCCCGTTGAACCGGGTACCCTTCAGGGTGTTCAACCGGGGTAGCTCCGGAAGATGGTACTGGGGCGTATTTAACCGGGGTTGACAACGTCCCCCATTATGGATGATCGCTGGTTTTAGACATTGACAATATCCCTATTTACGACTTAAGATATATTGGACTAGAAATATGAAGGAGGTAAAAAGTATGGCCGTTACAGATAGCAGCCAGACAAGCATTATAAAACACCTGGAAGGACTAACTCCAGACATGATTCAAGAAGTCATAGACTTCATAGACTTTTTAAAAATAAAAAAAACGGATAAATATAAAAGAGAAATAGGAGCATTATTGCTTCAACAGGAAAGCCTCCAAAGAATTTGGGAATCTGAGGTTGAGGATCTCTATGAGTTATAACTATGGAGATATAGTTGTTGTAAGATTCCCTTTTGTGCTAAGAAATGGAAGCGAAATTCAAAAAGGACGACCAGCTCTTGTTATCTCTGATGATAAAGTGGAAAGAAGGTACAATGATGTGATCCTTGCGGCAATAACTTCTCAAGTTCCTGATGATATTATGGAGTTAGAATTAGTAGTAGGTCCTGAAAAAGAAACTGGTTTACAAAAAAAATCTCTTGTGAGACTTGATTTTATCATGACAATTCCGAAAGCTTTGATCAGCAGGAAAATTGGTCAGCTACCGGATAATATGCTCAAACAGGCAGAGAAAAGAATAAAAAAAGCTTTTGCAATGAAAGAAAATTAATAATTTCAGAATTACTTTGCCCGCCCATAACTCCCCTCCGCCGGAAGCGGATTCTCTTTCTCCCTTTCTTCCGGAAAGGGAGAAAAGAAAGAACATCCAGTTAATCCTGTAAATCCTGTCTGCCCCGCCTCGCCCCGTTGAACCGGGTCCCCTTTTAGGGTGTTCAACCGGGGTAGCTCCGGAAGATGTTACTGGGGCGTATTTAACTGGGGTTGACAACGTCCCCCATTAGATCCACCTAATTAAATCATAATAGTTCTTGACACTACCATTTAAACGATATATTATCTTATAAAAAGTAAGACAAAAAGGGTGTTTACATGAGAACCAAGAAAAAGATAAGTGTGACCATAGATGCGGAAATAGTTGAAGCCATTGAGGATGCCGCGAAAACCTGCAACATGGCGAAGAGCCAGTTGACAGAGGAGGCCTTAAGGTTATGGTTCAAAAAAAGGACCCAAGAGTCTATGGCCGCAGGATATGTTGAAATGGCCAGAGAAGACAGGGAATTTGCTGATACAACCTTTGATGCTCAAAAGGAAATTTTGTCGTGAAGGGTTTTCCTGCGCGTGGCGAGGTGTGGCTTGTGAACTGGAATCCTGCCAGGGGAAGTGAACAGGCAGGTAAAAGACCCGCTCTCGTTATTCAAAACGACATTGGCAATGAAAAAGCCTCCACAACAATCGTAGCGGCCATCTCAGGTTCCGTGAAAAACTATCCCATGAACATCAAAGTCGATCCTCCAGAAGGAGGATTAGAATGTCCCTCTATCATAAAAACAAGCCAAATACTTACCGTATCTAAAGAGAGGCTGGAAAAAAGACTCGGCCAAATCAGCGCACAAACGATGAAAGAAGTCAACCGTGCCATCAAATTAAGTTTAGACCTCGTATGATCTACCAGACAAACCAGACAGATATATCCCGCGCGCCCCGTAACTTCGGGAAATGGTACTGGGGTGAAATTTGGTAAACAGGTAACTGGGCCGAAGCCTATTCCACCGGGGAACCTTCAGCTTTCAGCTTTTTCTTGCTTCCAGCTTTCAGCCTCTTCCAGCTTTCAGCTTTGCCCGCCCGCCTCGCCTGAGCGAGCGTAGGCTCGCGATGGCGGGCAGGCCCGCCCGCCTCGCCTGAGGGAGCGTAGGCTCGCGATGGCGGGCAGGCCCGCCCGCCTCGCCTGAGCGAGCGAAAGTTGAATCTTGTCATGTTCTATACTTACGTGCTTCTAAGTGAGAAGGATCGCAAATTTTATTCTGGTTTCACGAATGATCTTAAGAGAAGGCTTGTAGAGCATGAAACCGGTTCCGTAGCCTCAACTCGCGATCGCAGACCCTTGAGGCTGATATACTACGAGGCTTGCTTAAACGAGCAAGATGCAGTGAAAAGAGAGAGGTATTTTAAGAGTGGTTTTGGGCATCGCTTCCTGAATAACCGTTTAGAATCATATTTAAAGAAGCAAAGTTGAATCAGGCTCGCGATGGCGGGCGGGAATTGAGAAAAAACAAAATCCAATAAATCCTGTCGATCCTGTCCAAAATAAACCAGCTTTAGCTGAGGAGACAGTCGAAATTAATCATTTATATTTCAGTTTGGAGGAAAAAATGGAAGATTTACTGAAACGTATCACATTTAAGAAAGATGTACTTTGTGGAAAACCTCTTATTCGTGACCTGCGGATATCTGTTGAATTGATATTGGAATTACTAGCTAAGGGAGCTACTGAACAAGAGATCTTGGAAGATTACCACGAACTTAAACCTGATGACCTCAGGGCCGCATTACTTTACGCCCATCATATGATAGCAAGAGAGGAAGTTTTTGATCGGGTTGAGGCCCGCCGGTAAACGAGTATGAATTTCTTATTAGATGTCAATGCAAGTGGGGCTGTAGCCCGTTGGTTGATTGAATTGGGGCATGATGTAATCCGGGTCAGCGATAAAAATTCAAGAATGAGCGATGATGAGATCTTGAGCTGGGCTGTAAGAGAGCATAGGATCATTGTTACGACAGACAATGACTTTGAGGAAATGATCTGGCGGCAAGGGAAGTCACATTGTGGTCTTTTACGTTTGGAAAACGTGCCACGGTCCGAGAGAAAAGCTCTTTTACAGGATGTATTGGATCGTCATAGTCGTGATTTGGAATCCGGATCAATTGTAATTGCTTTAACTACTAAATTCCGTGTCCGAAAACCCAGCTAATCAAAAGGTGGCAGTCCTCTATTCTTTACTCATTTCGAAATTAAAAAAGTTCTACAATCTCTGTACGAGCGTTATATATTAAAATATCAAAGGTTACACACCCTCCGCCGAAGGCGGGTTCTCTTTCTCCCTTTCTTCCGGAAAGGGAGAAAAGAAAGAACATCCAGTTAATCCTGCCCGCCCCGTGGAATTCGAAGATTATTCCACTGGGGTAAATCCTGTCTAAAAAAACACTCAAAATAAGTGGGCAGAGCGTTAGCAGATGTCTGCCCCGCTTTACCCCGCCTCGCCCCGTTGAACCGGGTCCCTTTAGGGTGTTCAACTGGGGTAGCTCCGGAAGATGGTACCGGGGCGTATTCAACCGGGGTGTTCTTTGCGTCGTGGTTCAAAAAAGGGAATAGGAAAATATGAATTCTGCAAAGCTCACAATAAGTCACCAAGGTTGCCGTGTAACTATGTAACCAATGTAAGGGAGATTATATAATGAAAGGAATTATACTTGCTGGTGGATCAGGTACTCGACTATACCCCATTACGAGGGTGGTCAGTAAACAGCTTTTACCGGTATATGATAAACCTATGATCTACTACCCACTCTCGGCACTGATGCTGGCCGGCATCCGAGAGATCCTCATTATTTCTACACCTGAAGACGTACCGAGATTCCAGGAACTTTTAGGGGAGGGATCTCAGTGGGGTGTTTCATTTACGTATGCTGAACAGCCCCGACCTGAAGGGCTGGCCCAGGCATTTATCATCGGTCAAGAGTTTGTAGGAAAAGATAATGTTTGCCTGATCCTTGGGGATAATATCTTTCATGGCCATGGTCTTCCGGATAGGCTTCGAGGTGCATACTCCAGAAAAGAGGGTGCAACTGTTTTCGGTTACTGGGTCAAGGATCCGGAGCGCTATGGTGTGGTATCCTTTGATAAAGATGGAAAGGCTGTGGATATTGAAGAAAAACCAACTCTGCCAAAATCGAATTATGCAGTAACAGGTCTCTACTTTTATGATAATAATGTGCTTAATATTGCTGCCGGGCTTAAACCCTCTGCTCGGGGAGAGTTGGAGATCACCGATGTCAACCGCGTTTATCTCCAGGAAGGGAAGCTTTTTGTCGAAAAATTGGGGAGAGGATTTGCCTGGTTGGATACGGGTACTCATGGGTCCCTTCTTGAGGCGAGCACGTTTATTGAGACCATTGAAAAACGCCAGGGATTAAAAATAGCATGCATTGAAGAAATTGCATATCGGATGGGCTACATCAATGCAGAGCAAGTTTTGAGGCTTGCACAGCCCATGCAGAAAAATGGATATGGTAAATACCTTATACAAATAACCGTACAGGATGGTTTCTAATATGAAGATCATTCCTACATCTCTTCCGGATGTTCTCATTATAGAACCTCGTGCCTTTGAAGATAGGCGAGGGTTTTTTATGGAGACCTATCATCAAAAACGATACGGGCAATTGAACATACATTCGGTGTTTGTTCAGGATAATCTTTCTCACTCAATCCAAGGTATTCTTCGAGGATTGCACTATCAACTGCACCATCCCCAGGCAAAACTGGTGCAGGCTGTTACCGGTTCAATTTTTGATGTAGCGGTGGATATTCGCCACGGTTCCCCAACGTTTGGAAAGTGGGTAGGTGCCCATATCTCGGATGAGAACAGGCACCAGATATTTGTACCTGAAGGATTCGCCCATGGATTTTGTGTTTTAAGTGAAACAGCAGATGTGGTGTACAAGTGCACTGATTTTTATGCCCCTGGGGATGAGGGAGGAATCCTCTGGTCTGATCCAGGTATCGGCATCGACTGGCCTATATCAGATCCTCAGCTTTCAGATAAGGATAGCGCCTACCCATGCTTAAATGATGTACCGCCGGAACATCTCCCAGTTTATAAGGAGAGAGCATGAAGGCGATTGTTATCGGGGCAAATGGACAGCTTGGCTGGGAAGTCTGCCACAGGGGAGCAAAGCAAGGTTTTGAAATTGTAGCCTTGGATATTCCGGAGTTTGATATTACTGATTCTTATGCAGTTGAAAAGGCAGTAAGCCGATCCGGTATCTCGTTGGTTATTAACGCATCGGCCTATACAGCAGTTGATAAGGCAGAATCAGAACCAGAACTTGCCTTTGCGGTGAATCGAGACGGGCCGGCATACCTTGCCTCTTCCTGTGCTAAGATAGGTCTCCCCTTGATTCATATAAACCGCAATTATGGCCTTCGCGGCAATTCAGGTGACACTTTATTTTCTCTCTGCATTTATTGCTTGGGACTTTTGGTG
>JAWOBA010000128.1:0-5157 GCA_046498285.1 Desulfatiglandales bacterium
GGGTCATTGAGAGAGCTTCATTATCAAATAAGTTTATCTCAACGTTTGGGCTTCTTGCTCAACGATGATGTATCCCTGATTGAACCAACAATAATCGAAACAGAGAAGGTTTTGAATGGGTTGATTAAATCATTACGAGTTGTTTGAAATACTTCAGTCTTCAGTCTTCAACCTAAAACCTGCATAGTTACAATTAACAGAGAAATTTCATGATAGGAAACATTTTTACAAAGGTTATTGGAAGCAAAAACGAAAGAGAGCTCAAAAAATTTGCCCCACTCGTTACAAAAATCAATGAACTTGAGCCCACCTTTCAAGGGCTGAGCGACGCCCAATTGAGCGGTAAAACAGGAGAATTTAAGGAGAGACTATCAAAGGGAGAATCCCTTGACGATATCTTGCCGGAGGCCTATGCCACCGTCAGAGAGGTTTCAGTAAGAGTCTTGCGCATGAGGCATTTTGACGTACAATTGTTGGGAGGCATTGTTCTTCATAGTGGAAAAATAGCAGAAATGAAAACAGGGGAAGGCAAGACCCTGGCTGCTACACTTCCACTATATTTAAATGCCCTTTTAGGACGTGGGGGCCACCTTGTCACGGTAAATGACTATCTTGCAAAAAGAGATGCAGAGTGGATGGGTGGCATATATCGATTCCTAGGATTATCAGTAGGTGTCATTGTCCATGATATGGATGATCAAAAAAGAAAGGCTGCTTATAACGCTGATATAACCTATGGTACAAACAATGAATTTGGCTTTGATTACCTCAGAGACAATATGAAGTATTCATTTGACGATTGCGTGCAGAGAGACCTCCACTTCGCTATTGTGGACGAGGTGGATAGCATTCTTATTGATGAAGCGAGAACGCCTCTGATAATCTCAGGCCCTATCGAGCGCAGCCAAGACCCCTTTTATTCTACAGTAAAGCCTTCCATCCTGAAACTCAAGGAACACCAGGATAAGATAATTCGAAACATTCTTAATAGGGCAGAGACATTGATGAGAGAAGGCAATGATGATGGCAAGGTAGCTGAATTGCTTCTTCAGGTTAAGAGGGGTAGCCCAAAAAACCAACGGTTTCTCAAGATCATTGCAGAGGAACCTGGATTAAAAAAAGCGATCGATAAAACAGAGTCCTTCCTGAGAACTCAAAAGTCTCTTAGTGCCCTGGATGAAGAGCTTTATTGCATCATCGAAGAGCAAGATCACAGCGCAAACTGGACAGATAAAGGGCTTAAGCTATTGTCTGGGGACGAACAAGATGCCTTTATCGTCCCTGACCTGGCCCAGGGGCTGCAAGAATTAGATAGTGATCCTCATTTGAACTTTAAGGAAAAGAAAAAGAGAAAGAGAGAATTAGAGACAAAATACTCAGAAACATCGGAAAAAATGCATGCAGCCCAGCAACTCATCAAGGCATACTGGCTTTTTAATAAAGATGTGGATTACGTCGTGAAGGATGGGCAGGTAATCATTGTGGATGAATTTACCGGCAGACTTATGCCAGGCAGGAGATGGAGCGATGGATTACATCAGGCAATTGAGGCAAAGGAAAACGTTAATGTGGCAGAAGAGAATCAAACCTTGGCAACAATAACCTTCCAAAATTATTTCCGGATGTATGAAAAACTTGCCGGAATGACCGGTACGGCCGATACTGAGGCCCCGGAATTCAAAAAGATTTATGATCTTGATGTATCGGTTATCCCAACCCATAAAAAAATGATCAGAAATGACTATCCAGACGTTATTTACAAAACTGAAAGAGAAAAATTTAAATCGGTTGCTGAGGAAATCAAGGAACTTCATAAGAATAGTCAGCCGGTCCTGGTTGGCACTATATCAATCGAAAAATCAGAGATGTTGAGTAAGATGCTCAAAAAAGCCGGTATAAAACACCAGGTATTAAATGCAAAAAATCATGAAAGAGAGGCCGAAATTGTTTCCCAAGCCGGACAAAATGGATCCGTTACCATATCTACGAATATGGCTGGCAGAGGAACTGATATAGTATTAGGAAATGGGGTGCCGGAGCTGGGTGGGCTCCACATCCTTGGCACAGAGAGGCATGAAAGCAGAAGGATTGATAACCAGCTAAGGGGGCGTTCAGGGCGTCAGGGAGATCAAGGTTCATCACGGTTTTATCTCTCATTAGAGGACGACCTCATGAGAGTATTCGGCTCTGAAAGAATTGCCTCGGTTATGGATAGACTTGGAATGGAAGAGGGCCAACCAATAGAGCATCACATCATCTCCAGAGCAATTGAAGGGGCTCAGAAAAGGGTTGAAGGTATAAATTTCAATATTCGAAAAAATCTTCTCGAATATGACGATGTAATGAACCAACAACGAAAGGTGATATATAGCCAGAGACGAGAGATCTTAAAAGGTGAAAACCTCAAAGAAACCATTATGGATATGATTAATGAGTTGGTAGAAGCTGCAGTGTTAACTCATACTGATGCCAAAGTGTTCCCTGAAGAATGGAACTTGAGTCCCCTTTCAGACTATATCTATAATGTATTTGGATACTTGTTCCAATTTCCCCAAACAGAACTAAACGAGCTAACCCAGGAAACTCTCATAGATACGTTACAACAAAAGCTTATAGATCTCTACGAGAAAAGAGAAAAAGAGACCGATCCTGAATCATTTCTTTTTCTGCAAAAAATTGCAATGCTGCGGGCAATTGATGAACTTTGGATGGATCACTTGCTGGCGATGGATCAGCTTAAAGAAGGCATAGGCTTGAGGGGTTACGGCCAAATGGACCCCCTCAAAGAATATCAGAAAGAGGGTTATAATTTGTTCATCTCAATGATAGAAGGAATTAAAGAAAATACCCTCAGAACACTGTTTAGAATTCGAATTTCACCCCAGAGCCAGCCCTCCGTTACTGTCCCAAAAAAAGAAATGGTTCTCAGTCATGGAGGTAACGGCGGTAGTTCCCCTATCAAACGAAAAACACCTAAGGTAGGCAGAAATGATCCTTGTCCATGTGGGAGCGGAAAAAAATATAAGTACTGTTGCGGCAGATAAGAAAATAGAAAATTTGGGTTATTCCATATGTATGTCACACATCGATTGCCAATAAAGAATCTATGAACTCAATCAGCAATAACAAGTTCGAAATGCATGATTATTCAGTTCCAGGCTTTCTCGCCTCTGCCGTGTCTGCCGGGCTTAAGAAAACCGCTGAACTGGATCTTTCTTTAATATTTTCTCAAAAGAAAGCAGTAACAGCAGGTGTATTCACCACCAATAAGGTTAAAGCCGCTCCTATTCTCTTAAGTCAGGAACGGGTAAAACATGGTTTTATACGGGCAGTTATTGCTAATGCAGGGTATGCAAATGCCTGCACAGGCGCCCGGGGACTTCATGATGCTATTCAAACAGCAGATATGGCTGCCAAGGAATTAGGAATCGCTCCAGAGGAAACACTTATTGCCTCAACAGGGGTCATTGGGGCTTATTTACCATGCAATCTCATAATAAACGCACTACCAAATCTCGTAAAAAATCTCTCCCCTCATGGTTTCAAATCTATTGCCAAGGCATTAATGACAACCGACTCCTTTCCCAAAATCAGCTTCTTTAAAGGGCAGGCTGATGGGCAACCCTTTCACATATTGGGAATAGCGAAAGGAGCAGGTATGATCATGCCGAATATGGCAACAATGCTCTCTTTTCTGCTTACAGACATAAATATTGATTCTCAGGTCTTACGGCCTATCTTTCGTTCAGCTGTAGATTCTACCTTCAATCGGATCACAGTAGACGGGGAGACCAGCACCAATGATATGGTTCTGATCATGGCTAATGGAGTTGCGGGGAATAAAACCCTAAATACGCCGGACATCAAAGAATTTGAAACAGGCTTAACAGATGTTATGGGAAAGCTATCCTACATGATTGCAAAGGACGGCGAGGGTGCTACAAAAGCAGTTATCATTGAGGTACATGGTGCAGCTTCAAAAGATGATGCCCATAGAGCGGCCCGAGTTATTGGCAACTCCAACCTTGTCAAAACCACTATATTTGGCCAGGATCCCAACTGGGGACGTATTATGGCTGCCCTTGGCAGGGCTGGAGTTACTATGGAAGAACATAAAGTTCAAATCTGGATAGATGGAATTAAGATAGTAGATGGCGGTTGCATGATCAGCGAGGAAGAAGAAAAAAAAGCAGCTGAAAAAATGAAAAAAGAACATATACCCATTACTATCAATCTGAATCAGGGACAATATAAAGACAGGATCATAACCTGTGATCTTACGTATGATTATATCAAAATTAATGCCGGATATCGGACATGAAGTGTGTAATCGTGGTCACTAGCTATCTGTTAGTTGCAAAAAATCAAATAATCCCGACGGAATTACGGCATCGTTGAGCAGATTGGAAGGAGTAAGCAGAATGTTTTCTGCAAGAAAATATTCACTGTTTTTTCCTTCTGAGTTATATTCATACCATTTATTCGTCTCAGATGTGATGAAAGAACTCGTAAAGATTGACACGAGATCTTTGAAACACCTGGCGATGTTCATCATCGCAAGAAAGACGATGGGAGACCTTCACGCAACCAGAGAACTAGGAAACGTGGCTTTATGGAGCGCGACTTTTAAATACTTTTTCGGGGTACCCTGCACGTCTTGCTTAGCTGTAAAGGCAAAACTCGCGCTGAAGCGCTCAGACAGTTGCCTTTGCAATCGCTTCACTTCGACGGCAGGGTACCCCGAAAAGTATTTAAAAGTCGCGCTCCATGAAGCCTCGTTTCCTATTTCTATGGTTGCATGAAGTTGTCCATCGTCTTTCTTGCGATGATGAACATCGACAGGTTTTTCAAAGATCTCGTGTCAATCTTTACGAGTTCTTTCATCTCATGCTGGGCCGTCCAGGTCTCGTAGGCCTGGGCTACTACGGGAGGATTCCCCGCCATGACGCTGGCCATGATCTTCTGGCTCAGGGCGCGGTAGGTATTTCCACAGCCGCCGCAATCTCACTGGCCGTTGATATTACGCGGATACCGGTCTATATCAGCAGCGGTTTCCTCCCTGAAGAACTCATTATATATATTCCCTTCCTTTTTCTTATCGCGGTTACCGGCTCTTTTATCGGCAAAAAGATCGTGGGAAAGATCCCGCAACGGATC
>JAWOBA010000144.1:0-11332 GCA_046498285.1 Desulfatiglandales bacterium
GAGTTTTAAATTTTGAGTTTCTATGCCATGTGCGGGATTCTTGGAAAAATTAACAAGTAAAAACTCTCTTTTTTGGGAGAAAAATATAGGGTGATATAGGCCTGTATGTCAAGAAACATATGGTTGTTTTCAGTGATTCTATTATGTGTATGCCTGCTGATAATGCCGGAGTGACTGTTTTAACCGATTGATATTGCTGGCAGTTGGGCCTAATGGATAGCTTTAAACCCAGATTATGCAGTAGGCATCGTCACGAGGGTTGAAAAACCTCAGCGAAACGAGAAGTTGCAGCGATTTTGCGCCGAAGGCATATTAATAAATATGTTGAGAAGCAAAATCGTGAAAGGAGCGTTGCAGCAAGGTTTTTCAGGCCGCAGTAGGTGGCTACTGCATAATCTGGGTTAAAATCAGGATGCGTAATTCTCAATGGGATAATCAGGATCTTTGTGGAGGTAATCCTGAGAAGATTGGAGCTAAGAATCCCTGGCCTAGTTCTTTCGCTATTCTTTTGAATTTTTCCAGTTCAAGAATGCGGGCAATACCCATCCTGGTTTTTTTTGGCCGCTTGTCTCATGAAACATTACTATAACGCTTATAATATCTGATCACCTGCCCGCCAATGCCTTATCAGCCATGTTTCTTCTTCCTGTCATCGCTGATCCGTTTATCTAAGATTCTGAAAAAAAGGTTCAATTGGCCATGGCAGGCGGGTCTGCTCAACCTTGTTGGGCACATGGCATGGTTACACGTGCCGGGTGTGAATATAAAGGGTCTCGTTTATCAAGGGGCCAGGAATGTTTCTCTTTAGGCAATCGCATCGCAATCCTTCATTTATAAAATATGTTATAAGTTTATGAAGGAAAGCCATCTTACAGATCAAAGCGCCTTCCTCTTATCCCGATCCCCGGTCACTTTTGAAACAACGAAACCGACAACAAAGCCGATTATCATGGTAAGTGGTATCAGTATGATCTGGGATATGCCCACTTTCCAGAAAAACAACCGTAATGTGACCACCTGGGTATTCTGGATAAGTATGATAAGGAATAAGGCAATTAAGACTAACACTACGATAAATTTTGGTCTCATCATCAATCCTTTTTCTCAGTATTCTCCTCTTTCTCTTCTTCTTTTCTCTCTTCCTCTGCCTTTTCTATTTTCTCTTTGAGCTCCCTATTTTCCCGTTGAACTTGCCTTACTTTCTTTTTCAAAGAAATTCTGCTTGAAACACCTACAACCATACCAATGATAATCCCGATGATGATTGAGATGTACACAATGCTGTAGAGGGGGATCGTGCCGGTGGTGATGTCGAAATAGTAGTTAAGAAGGGTAGGCTGGTTATTTTCCACACCGAAGGTGATCAAAACCAAAAGAACAATGATAAAGATGATACTCTTTACGTACGCCATCTTCAGCCTCCTTTATCTTTTTTGTTAGGATTCTTCGCTGAATGGGCGGAAAAGAGCCCCAGGGAGAGGAAAATGTTCTCCCCTCCCTGTAGGGCGTTCGACAGACCTTGCGGGGATTATTTCCTCGCTCGGGGCTTATTCCTTGGCCGGGGTCTTCTTCTCCGCTAGCCAGTTCTTTAGGTAATTAGCTGCCACATCCCTTCCGCCCAGTCCGAATGCAAGGGCAAGGGCCAAGGCGGCCGCGCCAAAGACGAGGCCAAAGGCAGAGACCACGATCTCCTCGCCAATGCCAAGTTGGATAAGGGCAATTGCCGATACAAATATCACAATGGCATAGAGGGAAATCTTGCCCAGCCCTTCAGCGTTTTTTAGTCCCGCATTGGATGCGGCTGTCCTGACCACTGCGGAGAGCAGGTTCCCCACAAGCATCCCCAGCACCAGCACGATGATCGCTGCCACTACGTTGGGGATGTAGAGGAAGATGCTGTTGAGCATATCCGAGACAATCGGCAAGCCTAGTGCATCGAGTGAGGCGATGAGCACGAGGATCATGATAAACCAGTAAACCAGAGCCCCGACGATCTTGGATGGGGCCTTGACGATCTCCCCCTTCTTCAAGAAGTTATTTACTCCAGTCTTCTCCGTTGCCGTGTCAAAGCGCACCAGCCTGAGAAGCTTCTCAATGCCCGCTTTCACCAATCGGGCGATGATCCAACCAACTATAAAGATGATAATCGCACCGATCAGTTCGGGCAGGAATGCCGTAATCTTGGTAGCGAATGCATTCCACGCACCTGTGACAACTGTTGTTACTTCCATAGCTCTACCTCCTAGTTTTAAGGTTAGTCAAAGGTTACCTCATTACTGTCCTTGTTGTCAAGCCTGGGGGGGCCGATACCTGTTTTTTCCCTTATTTAACCTTAACCTCTATCTTTTTCTTCTTTGCTTCCTCCACCTTAGGTAGTGTTACCTTCAACACCCCCTTCTCAAAATCCGCCTCAATCTTATCGGCCTTTATACTGCTCGGAAGCTAGAAGGAATGCATGAATACCCTCTAAAAAAAATGAAATTAACGAGTTGAGACTGTTTGAAAATTATTAAAAGCAGTCAAACATATAATGTCAAGGAATTTTTAAAATTTTTCGTGGAAAAATACAATCACATTGCTAAATGCAAACAAATCATTGTATATTCCCTTTGCTGATGGTCAACTGAATATTACTGCTCTTAGGCTCTTGCTACTCGGGCCAACATGGTTTCTGGTTGGAACGGTAATTCTCGTAATCGTTATATTCAAGTTGGACCGAATGCCTTAGCATTGTATATCTTTGTGAGTCCACGTATGATCTTGAAATCCTGGCATCATTAGCTAACCTTGGTTTTTAAATTGGAGGATAAGATGAAAAAATTCACCCTATTTTTAATTATCTTTTGTATGCTTTCTACAGCAAACTTTTCCGGCGGTGAAACAAAACCAAACCTCGCTATTCCAAAAGGGGCACTGATTGTTGCCTCTGAATGGGCACTGGATGGCGACACGCCTCAGGGATTTACAAAGGAGATCAAGGTAGGGCAGCCTCAGGTAGAATTGCAGAACAGTTTCCTTAAACTTTCGAGCAAAAAAACCTCCTTTGGCTTTAAAAAAGATTTAAAAGCATCCATAAAGGACTATCCCTATATCCATTGGTCATGGCAGGCGCGCATGCTGCCGAAAGGCGGCGACTTTCGAAAAAAGGAAACGGATGATCAAACAGGCCAACTCTACGTGCTTTTTCCTCGTTTTCCTGCTAAGGTTAATACATTGATGCTGGGATACCTCTGGGAAAACGAGACACCAAAGGGTACGAGCGGAACGAGCACCGCCTGGTCAAAGCTCAAGTACATTGTACTGAGGGATAAGACCGACCCCCTGGGGGTATGGCATAATGAGTCAAGAAATGTATACGAGGATTACAAAAAACTCTTCAATGAGGAGCCGCCCGAGTTGGGTGGGGTGGCGCTATACATAAACTCGCAGCATACCGGTTCAGAGGCGGAAATCCTTTACGGACCGATTTTTTTTACTAAAAACCCGTAAAGACCCCTTACTGCTGCGAGACTCCCTGAAACCGCGGGCCGATCTTTCGCATGTAACGCCCCTATTTGAACAGTAAAGCGGTCATAGATCATAGTAAATCTAGATTAACCATAATTAAAGAGAGGATATCTGCTGAAAAGCATGCCATGAAAAGAATAGTTAAAAGGTGCTTTATCGGCACAGTTATTTTTCTCTGTATCGTATTCGGTTTTGTTGCCGGAGTATGTATATATCTCAACACGGATCATGCCCGGGATCTTATTCAGGGCAAGGTAAATGGAGTCATCCCAGGGGAAATCGTATTCAGCGATTTTCGTTTTTCCCTCTTTAAAAGCGAGCTCACTTTAAAAGATGTTACCCTTAAAGATCGGCGCAACGGTGAGATCGCAGGTCTCAATGCTATCCGTGTCAAGGTAACGTGGGCTACGCTTTTAAAAGGAACCATCACTATAAAGAATGTAATTTTGGATAAGCCTTGGGCTAATCTCTATTCAGACAACAACGAAGAGTTAAACCTTGTGCGTGCAGTTATCACTGACAGAAAAAAAGAAGCAAGGTTAAAGGGGGAGCCCGGGGAAGAAAGGGCATTTGGTTTCCCCATTAAGATCCGAGTTAAATCATTAGAGATTGCCCATGGCTCTATTAGCTATGAGAGAGCCTCTTCGGGTTTAATTATCTCAGTAAATCACCTTGATCTCAGGGCGGAGGGAGACCTTTTAAGGCAATCTGCACGTATCGTGTTTCAGATCGCCGAAGGCAGGATAGATAGCCCCAAGGTTAATACGAGCCTTACACGATGCACGGTGAGAGCAGCGCTTCAAGAGGACTGCATTGATGAGCTTCTTATTGAGGCCAACACCCCTGCATCGAGGCTTACGGTGTCCGGAAGCATACGCAATATTTTCAAAAAGCCAGTGTTGGATTTATCCCTGAACGTTTTAGCCGCGCTCCCTGAGGTTCAAAAAAGCCTTTCACTGAAGACGTTGCTAACAGGAGATATTAGAGCAAGGATAACTGCCAGAGGGGAACTGGATAATCCTGAAGTTACCATGGGCCTCACTTATGGAGGCGGAATGCTTTCAGGTAATTACGTTGATAGAACATCTCTTGACCTCATCTTAAAAGAGCGATTGGTGACTTTAAATAATCTCAACGCAGGTATTGGTTCCGGGAATATGAGCATGCAGGGGAAAGTAGACCTGTCCAAGGTTTTTAAACAAGGATTTATTGCTCCCCAAAGAGATTTTACGGCCATATCATACCATGTACTTCTCAAGGGGGCTGGAATAAGGCTTGAGAAATTGCGGAGTGCGGTGGAACACGGATCCAGCGGTATTGTGGCCTTTAACATGGCATTATCCGGAACGGGGTTATCGCCGAAGGAAATGACCACAGATGGAGAGATGGAGGCAGATTTCAAAGAATTTGCTGCCGGCACGCTTGAAAAACCGATTGATTTCAACGTTACAACTAGTGCCGGTCTCAAGGATGGGGTTGTAACTATTAAGCAATTAAAGTCCAGGTCAGGATCACTATCAATGCGGTCGAGCGGCCGGTTTGATCTCTCTTCCGGTAACATTACAGCAAGCCTGGCAATAGAGGCTCCGGATCTGACCGAGACACTTTCTTTCTTTGGGATAGGCGGTTTACGTGGTGCCTGCGATATCAGAGGCACCCTATCAGGATCGCCCAAAAGACCGGCATTTGATTTTGTCTTGCAGGGAAGACAGCTCAGGTATAGGCACGTAACGCTAGGAAATATTGGGGTCAATGCCAACCTGGAACAATCGGGAAGATTACGAGTCGCAATGCTTTTCCTTGAGAATCAAGGCTCTCTCATAAATGCCACTGGCTCCGTTAAGGTCTTTAAAGAGGATTTTTTAAAAGTCGACCGAACAGTTCCGTTGAATCTCTCTGTTACCTTTAAGGATGTTGAGATGAGAGATTTTTTTACAAAGGAGATAGTAAAAGGCATGATCGCAGGGCAGGTGAATATCGATGGGCCTTTCCAGTCTTTAATAACAAAGGGCGCTTTAGCAGGGAAAGACTTGAAGTACAAAGCAATCCACATAGGTGATTGTGAAACCATATTTCGATTTTCTGATGGAAAGCTCTCTGTTGAAAAGATGGAGATTCGTAATCATAAGTCCATGCTCCGTTTTTCCGGGACGGCTCAGGTTTTTGACCAGAAAACAAAGCGAGTGCTCAAAGATCCCGCATTCACCCTGGGTGTAAGGGGTGAAAATATATCTTTCGAAGATTTTGTTGATGGCCTGAAAGGAAAGGTCTCTCTTGCCGCAACCATGGAAGGAAGCGTCAGAAGGCCGCGAGGAACCATTGATCTCCACGGTACAAACGTGGATCTCGGAATCCAGCGTTTCCACGATGTTAAACTGACGTGCGTCCTTGATGGTCAAAAAGCGTGGTTCAAGCCATTGCATATTGCTGTGGCACCGGGGGAATTGATTGAATGCTCAGGCTGGCTTACCTTTGATAAGCGCTATCAGGTCAAAATGATATCAAAAGGAGTTTCCCTGGGAAGCATTCAAAAGTTAAAAAACCGGGAGATTGCTGAGGGTAAAATCTTTTTCATTGTGTCAGGTCATGGAACGCTTGAGAATCCTCAGTTAAAGGGTGATATTACCCTCAGGAATCTACGGTTCAAGGGCAAATCCTTCGAGGACTTTCAAATACATCTTTATCTTCACGATAAGATAGCCAGGATTTCGGGCAAGCTGAACTTCGATGTCGCTGCATCATTTCACTTACAGAATAATGCTTTTTCTGCAACCTTACTGTTTCACGAGACCGACCTGAGCCCTTATTTCAGGATAGCGGGCAAGGATCAGCTCAGCGGAACGGTGACCGGTAAGGTCGAAGCCAGCGGGAATATTAAAGCACTCCATCAAACCCGGCTCTATGCAGATTTCTCTCAATTGGTCCTGTTTTTCAAGGGTAATGCGCTTATTCATGCCCCTCATTTTCGGGCATCACTCAAGGATGAGGATATCTCCATAGCCGCAGATAGACTAATCTTGCTCAAGGAAGGGCACATTGATATCAGGGGTAAGGGAAAAATAAATGGCCCGATCGATATCCAGGCAGCAGGAACGATCCCCTTAGGAGTTGCAGGAGCATTCACTCCATATCTTCCAGATATAGCCGGGGATATCTCCCTTTCTGTTAGTGTGAAGGGAACATGGTCCCATCCTGATATTCAGGCGGACATCGGGCTTAGGCACATGAGTTTTACTATCCCGGCACTTGCACAAAAACTGCACGATGTAAACGGCAGTATTCGAATTGTACAAAAGGCGATCACGGTTGAAGGGCTTGAAGGGCAATTGGGCACCGGCCGATTCGATCTCAAGGGCAGGATTGAGGTGGAGGGTTTTAGGCTGGCCACTATCGCAATGAATTTCAACGCCAGCTCGCTCCCACTTCGAGTGCCAGACACACTGGACTTACTTTTAAATACCCAGCTAAGCATTGCTGGGCCTCCCGAAAAAATATTGATTCGGGGGGAGGTCATAATTCTCGAAGGAACATATCACAAGGATGTGAAACTAAGCATTCTTCAGGCAATTGGCGAAAAAAAGCGGGAAGAGGCACCCCCCGCAACAAAACCATCCCTTGCATTTCTTAAAAATATAAGCGCGGATATCTCCATCAAACACAGAAATCCCTTTCTTGTTGACAACAACCTCGCTCGTTTGGATATCAGTCCCGATCTTCGAATATCGGGAATGCTGAGCAAACCGATAATCACTGGTCGGGCTTCGATTGAAAGAGGGACTGTTACTTACCGAAACAAGACGTTTATCGTTAAAAAAGGGATTATTGATTTTGCAAATCCCTACCAGACTGAACCTACCGTTGATATACAAAGCGAGGTACAAATCAGGAACTGGACAATATATTTGACCGTTGCCGGTCCACCGGATAGACTTTCATTCGAATTAACTTCTGACCCTCCGGAGGAGGACGGGGACATAGTATCCCTTTTGTTGATCGGCAAGACCAGAAATGAGCTCATAAAGGCGGAGAGAGGCACTACTCAATCAACGGCCAAACTGTTTGCCGAGGTTACCTCTGCAGCGCTGGAAGAGGATATCAAGAGAGCCAGCGGCCTCGATATAGTCAGGATTGAGACCCAGACACAGGATAATGAGGAGATTTCCGATCAGATAAAGGTAACGCTCGGTAAGGAACTTTCCAAACGAATGACCATCAAGTACACAGTGGAGCCAAAAGACGGGGAGTTGACCCAGCGCGCGATTGCAGAGTATAAATTGCTTGAAAGCATTTTGCTGAGCGGCTATCAGGACAATGAAGGGCTTCATGGCGGGGAAATATTCTTTAGACTTGAGTTTCGATAGAAAGGCTTCAAACCGGAAATGCGACTGAGAAAAAATCTCTCAATGATCCTGCTAATTATGTTGTTTCTGCCCGCGATTCTCGTGCATACCGCCTGGTGCCATTCCTCCTCCAAGAAAAACGGTAAAGGAACAACAGCAGCTTCTGATAAGGTTATTGCCCGCATTGGCATAAAGCTTGGCGACCTTCCGGATGATACGGGAGAATTAATCCAGTTGGCCAGGGACCTGATTGTTCTTCAAGAGGGGGAGCCTTTCTCCCCTGATTCGCTTGAACAGTCAATTGAGGCGTTGAAGCTTTCCAAGAGATTTGGTGAAATCCATGTTGATTCCAGGCAGGAGGAACGAGGTATCGCCCTTTTATTTGACTTGAAACCCTTTCAATTAATCAAAGATATCAGGATAAATGGCGAGTTTCCCCTTTTCGAGCGAGAAATCCTGAGGGCAATGACCATTCACGTCGGTGATATCCACACCCAAGAGGAACTCTCAAAACAGGGAACACTGATTGCAGAGGTTTTTAAAGGCGAGGGGTTTGTCGAACCAAAGATAACGGTAACGGCAGAGAAGGATAGTCAAGATGGCAATGTTATTATTAAGGTAAGCATCGAAAAAGGCCCCTACCTTACTGTTACTCAGATCAACATTGAAGGTAATCGAGCATTTTCAGACGCGATGCTCAAATCTAAGATGAAGATCTGGCGTGCTACCTTGCTGCCGGGAACCTCAGGGCGCTTCATCAATAGGGGCCTTACCAAGGATATTGAAGGACTCGTTAGTTATTACAGAAAGAGCGGATATCCTGATGTTGTGATCGATCACAAGATAGGCGAGCCCGGGATAAAAGGTCTTTCAGTTCTTATCCTGATTAATGAGGGGCCGCGATATGTGTTTGGGTTTGCCGGTAATAGGACATTTAAGGACAGTACCTTGAGAAAAGATCTGGTTGTTTTGAGGGAAGGGAACAAAAATGATCTGGGATTAAAAAAGAGCATCAAAAAAATAAAACAACGGTATAGAAAGGCTGGTTTCCTTGAAGCCCAGGTGAAGTTTGAAGGGACGGTCGCTGCTGAAAGGGGTGAAGCGGTACGTACGGTTCGGTTTGTTATTAACGAGGGGCCTCGTTCTGTTGTGAAGTCAATACAGTTCAGGAGAAATCAGGCCTTTGACGACGCAAAGCTCAAAAAGCAGATGCTTACCCGGGTTCCGGGGTTCCGTGAAAAAGGGATTTTTTTACCGGAAACCCTTGATGAGGACATTAATGCCATTAAATCGCTCTATCGCAAAAACGGGTATATCGATGCAGAAATCAAACATACGCTGAGATGGAGCGGGGATAAAAGCATTGTTGAGATTACCCTTGAGATCGAGGAAAAAGTTCAAGCCCTTGTATCTTCACTAAAAATCGCAGGACTAACCGTTATTACAGAGGAGGAGGCAAGAAGGGCACTGAGAATGAAAGTAGGGGAACCTTTTCGAAGGTACATGGTGCAAAGTGATGAAAATACCCTGTCCGCCTTGATTTCCAAGAAAGGCTATCCGCACGTTACAGTAAAAGGAGAGGTGTCGGTAAGCCAGGATAGGTCAAATGTCCAGATAACGTATTACATTGATGAGGGGCCCTATGTGACAATGGGACATGTTTACTGTATGGGCAATTTTAAAACCAGGAACAGGGTTATTCGAAGAGAGTTTCAAATGCAACCGGGCGAACCTTTTTCCTTGGTGAAGATGCTCCAGTCGCAAAGAAACATCCGCAACTTGGGAATCTTTAACTCCGTAAGATTCAGGGTAATTGGTCTTAAGGAAAAGAGGGATCAGGTCCATCTCTTGGTGGGGGTTGAAGAGAAAAAACCGTATTTCATCGAGGCAGGAGGGGGATATGAAACAGATAAGGGGTTTTACCTCCATGCCAGGGCAGGAGACCGCAACTTGTTCGGAACAAAGAAAGACGCATGGATAGCCGGAGAGATAAGCCAGACTGGGTATCGCAGCGAATTGGGGATCACGGAGCCCAGGCTATTTGGCACCCAAATCGCAACCACATTTGGCCTATATTCGGAACGAAAAGAGGAATTTAATCAGGACTTTGGGACCACGTCCTTTGGCTCATCTCTCGGATTCTCTCGAAAATTGTTACGCCATACTTATGCAGGGCTAAATTTTCGGTTTGAACGGAGAGAGCAGTACAGGCGAGATCCGTTAGAAAGTACACCTTATCTTGAGGATGATACGTTTCAAGCGAGGAGCATTTTCGTTACCACCCCTTCGATACGCTATGACACGAGGGACTCATTTATCCGCCCGAGAAAGGGAATCCTGTCTTCCTTTTCTATTGATGTCTCCAAAGGGATAAGCGGCTCACTTGACGATTTTTTAAAATACCGCTATGATATACGCTACTATTTAACCCCTCTTTCGCGGCTGACCCTTGCCTGGCTCGGGCGCGCGGGTTATATTGAGCCTTATGGTGAAACCGAGAGAATTCCCGATGACCAGCTTTTTTATCTGGGGGGTACATCAAGCATAAGGGGATTCGATGAAAATCTGCTCTCTTTTGATGCACAGGGAGACCCTGTTGGTGGCCGCTCCGCAATGGTAGGGAGCATGGAAACCAGAATCGATCTCGGTAAAAACCTGGAGTTGGCCCTCTTTTATGACATCGGCCGCGTAGACACCATGTACGTTGAAAGTGTATCGAACAAAACTCGCTCTTCAGTGGGCGTAGGTTTACGCTACATTACACCTATTGGTGCCATGGGATTTCTTTACGGGATGAAGCTTGATCCGGAAGATGGTGAGAGCCCCGGAAGACTTCATTTTTCAATTGGCTACACATTTTAGCACATGACCCCGACTCTTCCTCTCGGCCATGAGACATGTCGACGAGACCTTCGACTTGAGCTCAGGTCGAAAGCTCATGTCGAGTCGCTCAAGGCCGAATGGCACCTCAGGGTTATATATGAAAGAGACTATACTTTATCTTCCTTAATCTCTTAGACAGGATAAACAGGATTAACAGGTATTTTTTGTTCATGTGTCCTTCCCGAGTGAAAAGACACAACCACAATGCCGCCACAGGCGGCACACGAAAGCTCCGGGGTCAAACCAGAGATGAGTAGTATGACAAACCATAGAAAAGCAGCAACCCAGAAGTATTTCTCCCGCGGAGCGGGATTTCTATTTCTCAGTTTCGTCTGGAAACTGAGAAAGGAGAAACAAAATCCTCCAGATCCAGTAAATCCTAAAAAAAAGGGACGCTCTTAATAAACTAACTATCATTCTGTCAACTGATAGTTATGGTGATGCGCAATGGCCTCGCCCCTTTCTGCTGCAAATCCAACCCCTGGGATGCTCATTTCCAAATATCCGGCCACATCTGTCAGTGACATACCCGGTTCTCTCACAGCCCAAAAGCAAAGGAGACTCCCTGCCTTTACTTTTTGTTGCTGCCGCCCCTTTGAAAA
>JAWOBA010000164.1:0-5719 GCA_046498285.1 Desulfatiglandales bacterium
CGCTTTTTCGAATTCTGAGTATACGAGATACGGCCTTGTGTGTCAAACCAAAATACACCTCATGATGTTGTGGAAATAAATATATGGCTGAAAAGGGATGCTGAGTAAGGATATACGCATTTTAGTCAACCCCGTAGAGTCCAGGACATGCACGGTAGATTATAGCCCCGTTTCCCATCCCCGCTCATCAAACCGGGCGCACGGATCTCCCGCATCCGGTTTTCCGACTGGCTTCACCTCAAGGTACACATTGGGTAGCGATTTCCACCATCCCCAAAAAGATAATGGACTTTTTTGAAGTGACTGGTGGAGGGTGCTGTCTTTTCGTAACGTATCAGTGGGGGAACCCGCAGGACCCGATTTATAGGGGCAATGCGGAGGGGGCAAAACTCCCCCATGGATACATTGCTGAAAAGACCAGCCCGGGAGCCTCGGAACTGAAAAAAAGCCCATTGTCTTTAGATCAAGAGGGGTTATGCAAAGGTCTCATCTTGTGACAGTAATTAAGCTGAGCAGGATATCAGCTTCCCGAAGTTTATTGATTTTTTCTTCCGGGTTATACCCTGTCTTAACCATTTATTGACCATTTTTACGAGATTATACGTCGTATCGTTTTAGAGGGGCATGTCAGTGGGCCATTCTAAAACCTGGTAAATGGAATGGTTGATATCTTAGTGGCCTTTTGTTATTATGAAAAAGTAATGACTTCTAGCAAGCTGATCACTGATTACCAATTCGAATTAGTAGAAGACCATCATCACCCCGGCAGTGGAGATTACAGTGTTCGTATAATAGTGCCGGGTGATATCAGTGGCGTTTTTCAATATCTTAACACTGTGCTCGATGATCCCTGGTATGATCACAAGAATCATATCTTAATCGGTTCTAACAACAAAATACGATATGCCTTTCGTCCCCACGAAATCCGTGTTGCCGTGATTGCCGACCGATCCAACGTGTCTGATATTTCCAAAGAGGCAGTAGATTTGGTCAATCAAACGTGGAAAGAGCGTGATCATATCACGCCCAGTTTGAGAGAACGCAAATTTCCACCGGTGTATGATATCTACAAACTCCTTCCCCGTACTAATTGCGGGAAGTGTGGCTATCCCACATGTATTGCCTTTGCAGCTGCCCTGCGCAGCGGTGATGTGGATCTAGAACAGTGCCCCTTATTATTGCAATCTGAGTACTCTACCAACAGGAAACACATTATCGATCTTTTCTCGCTTGAATAAGTTGTCAATAAAAAACTATCCGTTAGTAGAACCTCTCCTTGTTATGTGACATACCTACAAGCCACAATCAGCACAGTCTTGGTAAACACTTGGCTTGGTAGTTCAAAGTTTTTCGGTCTCTGTGCTTTCCCCAACCATAGCAGAAATCGAAAACCAGGAGTTCGATGATTTCAACCGGAATTAAACAATTTCTGTTTTCTTTCAACGGCAAGGACACATCTTGAATTATTCAGTTGTAATGTCTGGAATTCGACCTGCTTACTATCATAAGTGTCAAAGGAAAATTAAAATAATCAGTATCATCGAGGAGGAGAACGTCATCAAAAAGATCCTCCAGCACCTTGGGTTTATGAGTACTAAAACCCCTCCCTCTCCCAAAGCCAAACCATCATAACAAAATGTCCATCTAGATTACCCGAATTCCCAGGTCCTAGCGTGTGAAGATTATCTTTACTGCTATTTAGATTACCCTGTTGAGAAATATATCTAAGATTAATCCACCGTTTTACTGTAAGGCTTCCAAAGAAGTATTTCATCTATATGTTGCATTTATATTATTATTTATTGATATCAGTGATTATTTTTACTTTTCTTCACTTCATCGAGCTCGTTGCTCATAGGATGCAGCTTGCGGCATAAATTTGATTTTTAGGTAAACAACTTCGGAATCCTAGAGAGAGATGTGACTGTATTACGCCAAAACAGCATCAATTCTCATTGACTTTTATCCTCTTTTCATCCTTTGAAGCACTCCTTCTTACTGATGCTATCACTCTTCAACACACCACCGCCTGCATGCAATTAGCGTTTCCCGCATGTTGTGGTCGATCTTTTCCTTGACGCCAATCAAAATTTAGGTGTATTCTTTCCTAAAAAAGTGGGTCCTTAGCATGAATCAACACCAGCTAGGGTCACACGAAATGATAATGGGAGAGATTTATTGCAGAATCCATATTTTCCTAAAGGGGGTCGGCTTTTCTTCATTTCCAAGGCTCCCTGATTGTTTTTCACCAACGTATCTATGGGGGAATTTTGCCCTCTCCGAGCGCGAGGTTCTCAGAGCCGGAAGCCACCAGTTACCTCATAAAAGTCTATCCTCTCTATTCGGAGTAAAAAAATGGTCAGGTTGTGCAAAGCTCTAAATGGAATGTTCTAAAAGTAATGATATCATCTGCCATCCGGAACTCATCGTACCATACAAACATAACTCAAGATGTCCTGGTTGGGCTTTGTTAAGCTTAACAGGGAGATCGTTTTATGACCAGAATACCAACCTACCAGGAATTGCAGCAACGCAATAAGGAGCTAAAGCGAGAGGCTGCTCAGCTCATTCTATTAGGCGAACCAGTCCGGGAAGCCGAGCAGAAATACCAAACCCTATTTAATGAATCAAACGATGCGATCTATATAACCAGTCGAGAAGGCAAATTCCTTGATGTCAACCCCGCCTTATTAGAGCTCTTTGGGTACACCAAAAAAGAGATGATAAACAAGCTCGATGTTACCGAAATATATATGTATCCTGGCCAAAGAGAGGCGTTTCAGGATGAAGTCGAGAAAACAGGATCAGTGAGAGATTATGAGGTGAAGTTCAAAAGAAAGAACGGGATGGAGATGGATTGCATCCTAACTTCAACGGTGCGACGTTCTGCTGACGGTACGATTTTAGGATACCAGGGCATCATCCGGGATGTTACCGAGCAAAAGCGTATAGAACGCCTTCGCAATAATGTGCACCGCATGATGCGGCATGACCTCAAGTCTCCTTTAATAGGCATTACAGGTTTTGCAGGGCTACTGCTTAAAGGCAAAAACCTCACTGAGAAACAGCGAAGAGAGGTAGGGATGATCCAGGAACTGGGTGAGAGAATGCTAGGGTTCATTGACCGAACTCGCGACCTATTCCAAATGGAAGAAGGTAGCTATAAACTAAATCCTCAGGAGGTTAATCTTCTTGGTATATTGCGCAGAATAGAAAAGGCACTTAAGCCTCTCGCTGTAAAAAAAAGAACGAATTTTGTGTTTACTTTATATAGTCGGGACACTAATCTAGAAAATGAATACGTGATCCTGGGGGAGGAGACGTTGCTTGAGATAATGTTTGCCAATCTCATAAAGAATGGCATCGAAGCCTCACCTGTAGGAGGCAGTATTAGAATATCCATTGATACTGTGCTGGAATCAGGACAAGCTTATCATTTGATAGATATCCACAACAGGGGTATAGTACCTATGGATATACGCGAGAGATTCTTCGATCCCTATACAACCAGCGGCAAAGAAGATGGCACGGGGCTGGGAACCCACAACGCTCTGCTTGTAGCACGAACCCACAAAGGTGATATCAGGTTTACCACATCTAAAAAGGAAGGTACCCACGTCACTGTTCGCCTGCCAACCGCTTCATCAAACAAATCTCCAGAAGCTCCCAGCATTTGAGGCTCCTTCGGGAATGATATGAGTAAGGTCTTCGGCCCAGCTTCTTGAGGGCTTCTACCTTATGTCCAAAGATCTTGTTGCATACCTTGAGACCTTTGAAAATCGCCAGGTTTTTCAAAGGTCTCGAATTTATTAAGACATTGGTTTCTGAATCTCATTATATCCGCAGAAAGGCCACTCTGATAGATGAGAAACGATTCCCGCCTTACCATATTCAGATTAATATAGACGAGGCATCTAAAAAGGTGATCTCCACTTTCAATTGCTGTCGCATGATAACAATCTTCCCAAAACGCCCCCTTTCGATTTTTTTCTTGATTGAACTCTTGGCCTATCCTTTTCGCAATCAACTTAATTGAATTTTGGATAATATCCCTTTCATTGCTTCCAACAACGAGAAAGATGAATATGGCTAGAGGTAACAGTATAATTCAATATTACCAATCCGTAAGGCTTTTTCGATTCATACACCATTGAAGCCATCTATTTCGGTCCTTGGAAAATATAAGCAAAAATGCTCGTTTATGACACCTGTGAGTGATTTACCCCGTGAAATGCGGAGCCTATTTCACTTGGGTGTGCCGGATTTGTCCAGGTATATAGTGCCCTTTTGCTCTTGCCATTGGTTGTGTATTTACTATATTGCCCATTTCAAGGACAAAAAGGGCAATATGGGCCCGATTCAAGGGGAGATTATAAGTGTATTTAGTTATAGTTCAATATGTTAGCTTGGCCCGGCCCCCTGGTACATGTTCCTTCTTCACTGTATAGTAATAGCAACGGGTCTTAGAAAGGTACAGGTTTATGTAATCAGACATGTGGCGGTCGATCATATTTGGAGCCTTTGGGGATTACGACAACCCCCCTGGGGCTGACATAATATTTTTTCCTGTCCTCCTCCAAATCAAACCCGATATGCGTTTGGGGAGGAACCACCACGTGTTTGTCGATGATCGCATTCTGTATTCGTGAGCCACGCCCGATCTCAACATCCTCCATGAGGATAGACTGGTATATCTCCGAATAACTATGAATATGCACGAACGGACCGAGCACGGAATCGGTTACGGTAGAACCGGAGATAATACAGCCCTCTGAGATAATGGAGTTGAGCGAGTGACCGCGACGCCCCTCTTCATTGTGGACGAACTTTGCTGGAGGGGCCGGAATTCTCCCTGCATAGATTGACCAGTACTTGTTGTAAAGGTCGAACTTGGGAGTTACCGAGCGCAGGTCCATGTGGGCCTCCCAATAGGAATCAATCGTGCCTACATCACGCCAATAGTCGTTCACCTCGCCGGCATTAATCCCGGGTAACTTGTTCCTGCGAAAATCATAGGCATATACCTTCAGGTCATGAAAGGTGGATGGGAGGATATCCCTGCCGAAGTCATGGGCACTACTCTTGCCCTTGGCATCGGACTCCAATATTTTCAGAAGCATCTCGCGATTGAATAGATAGTTCCCCATCGAGGCGAGGATCAGGTCTGGCTTGCCGGGAATGGTGGCTGGTTCTCCCGGCTTCTCCTGAAATCCTTCAACCCTCCAAGATTCATCGACCTGTATGACGCCGAATGATCTGGATTCGGACTTGGGGTAGGGAATGGCAGCTATGGTAATATCTGCTCCCTTCTCTCGGTGGTAGTCTATCATGTCCCGGATATTCATTTTGTAAATGTGATCTGCACCAAAGACGGCAACTATTTCGGGCCTGTGATTGCGTATCAAGTAGGCATTCTGGTTAATCGCATCGGCAGTTCCACTGTACCAGGTTTCGCCTGTACGCATCTGGGCCGGAACAGGGATAATAAAATTCTTCTTCAGAATCGTCCCAATCCGCCAGTTTTCCAATATGTGTTCAGTAAGCGACTGGGATTTGAACTGGGTCAAGACATAGATTGCATAGATCTGGGAGTTAACCAGATTAGACAGCGCAAAATCTATCAGCCTGTATTTGCCACCGAACGGTACTGCCGGTTTTGTCCTGTCCCTGGTGAGGGGATAGAGCCGCTCGCCCTTCCCGCCAGCCATTACCATTGCCA
>JAWOBA010000210.1:0-50168 GCA_046498285.1 Desulfatiglandales bacterium
TCATCAAATGCTTCGCTAAATTCCAAAAACTCGGCCTAAAGGCCTCAAACCTGCCCGCCATCGCACCCGCTCAGGCGAGGCGGGCGGGCAATTTGTCCCGCTTGCAGCGGGATTAACGCTCAGCATTTCCTGAATCTATTTCCAAAAGTGGCCAAAATCGCTCGCAAAAGACTTTTTACGAGTTTGTCAAAGGTAAAGATTTAAATAAATGCCATAATCTCAATGTCAAATAATCAGGTTTTGGCATTAAGGCATTTAGAATCCATTTGAAATTTGAATTTTGTCATTTGGATTTTAACTAAGGCAGTGATCTCACGCCATGGTAATTTTCAGGCTGACTTTAAACATGATTTTAAGGTTTATAGTAAACAGAGCAGCATGTCTTTAACAGATATAGTTATCAGAGGAGCAAGGCAGCATAACCTTAAGGATATAGATGTCACTATCCCCAGGAACAAATTCGTTGTTATTACCGGATTGTCTGGTTCAGGGAAATCTACCCTTGCCTTTGACACCATTTATGCTGAGGGGCAGAGGAGATATGTAGAGTCACTTTCCACCTATGCCAGGCAATTTTTAGAGAGGATGGATAAGCCTGATGTAGATTCCATTGAAGGCCTTTCTCCTGCCATTTCAATACAGAGTCGATCTACCAGTAAAAACCCAAGATCTACAGTAGGTACTGTGACTGAGATTTATGATTATTTGAGGCTTTTGTTTGCCCGGATTGGCCATCCCTTTTGTCCTCGCTGCAATATTCCCATTACATCCCAGTCTGTCCAGCAGGTTGTAGATAAGGTAATGAACTTTAAGGATGGGAGCAAGATCCAGATCTTGTCCCCATTGGTGGATGGCAGAAAAGGAGAGCACACTAACCTGATCAAGCGATTGAGAAGGGGGGGCTTTGTAAGGGTTGAGATTGATGGGGATATTATGTTGCTTGATTCTGCCATCAATCTGGATAAAAAAAAGAAGCATTCAATCAGGGTAGTTATTGATAGATTAATAGTAAAAAATACTATCAGAAGAAGGCTTACAGATTCTTTAGAATTGGCATTTACCTTATCAGATGGGTTGGCAATTGTGGATCTCATTGGTGATAAAGAGTATCGCTTTAGCCAGAGGGCATCGTGCCCGGTATGCGGTTTTAGCTTCCCACCGCTGACTCCACAGATGTTTTCCTTTAATAATCCCTTAGGTGCATGTGAGGAATGTGGTGGTCTTGGAATCAAGATGTACTTTGATCCTGATTTAATTGTTCCGGATCCCGATCGCTCCTTGAGAGAGGGAGCGATTGAACCATGGGCAGGAAGGCATTCGATATATTTTCACCAGATGCTGGATTCTCTTATTCAGCATTACGAAATTGATTTATACACACCTTTTCGTGAACTCCCAGAGAAAGTTCAAAAGGCATTTCTCTATGGTTCAGGAAAAGAGGAGGTCAGATTTTATTTTGATAGAGATAACAGGCGACATTTTTATAAAAGGCCTTTTGAGGGTATTATACCAAATCTCAACCGAAGATACCATGAGACAGATTCTTCTTTTTCCAAGGAATGGATAGAAAGGTTCATGAATATCAGGCCCTGTCCCCAATGCAATGGAGCAAGATTAAAAGAAGAAAGCCTTGCGGTAAAGATAGGTGGGAAGTCAATTGCTGAGATAACTGCATTGTTTATTAATAAGGCCCATGAATATTTTCAAGACCTAAAGATAAAAGAAAAGGAGGGGATGATAGGTCAACAAATACTCAAGGAGATTACTAAGAGGCTCGGCTTTTTAGAGAGCGTAGGACTTGATTACATTTCTCTTGATAGGCCAACCTCAACACTTTCGGGTGGAGAAGAGATGCGGATCAGGTTGGCTACTCAAATTGGTTCTTCTCTTTCCGGTGTATTGTATGTCTTGGATGAACCGAGTATTGGATTGCATCACAGGGACAATAATAAACTTTTAGAAACACTCAAACGGCTGAAGGAATTGGGTAATACGGTGATGGTTGTGGAGCATGATCCTGAAACGATACTTTCAGCAGATTACATTGTAGATATGGGGCCAGGAGCTGGTGAAAACGGTGGGCACGTCGTATTTACAGGCACACCTGCTGAGATTGTTAAAGCTCAAAACTCACTCACTGGTGAGTATCTTTCAGGAAAACTCTCCATACCTGTTCCAATCCTTAGAAGAAAAGGCAATGGTGAGAAAATAGTTATTGAAGGGGCAGCAGAGAATAACCTTAAAAATATTGATGTTACCATTCCTTTGGGAACCTTTACATGTATTACCGGAGTTTCAGGTTCCGGTAAAAGCAGTTTGATAAACCAGATTCTTTATCCTGCCCTCGCACAAAAATTTTACCATTCAAAGGTAAGAGTTGGTCGAATGAAGAGGATACGGGGTATGGAGCATTTGGATAAGGTTATTAACATAGACCAGAATCCTATAGGAAGAACACCACGATCTAACCCAGGGACCTATACAGGGGTATTCACACATGTTCGAGATTTATTCTCCCGCCTGCCAGAAGCCCGGGCCAGGGGCTATAACCCAGGCAGATTTAGCTTTAATGTCGATGCAGGAAGGTGTCAGTCTTGCAAGGGTGATGGGATTATCAAAATTGAAATGCATTTCCTTCCAGATGTGTATGTTACCTGTGATGTGTGTAAGGGGTTACGGTATAATCGCGATACCCTTGAGATACGTTATAAAGGAAAGAACATTGCAGATGTGCTTGATATGACAGTTGCGGAGGCTATGCTATTTTTTTCTCCCATTCCTCAGATTAGGAATAGGTTAGAGTTATTATTTAACGTTGGGCTTGGATATATAAAAATTGGGCAACCTGCTACTACTCTTTCTGGTGGTGAGGCGCAGAGGATAAAGCTAGCTCGAGAGTTGGGGAAAAAAAACACGGGAAGAATTCTTTACCTCTTAGATGAACCCACGACCGGACTCCATTTTGCAGACATACAGAAACTCTTGGATGTCTTAAATCATTTAGTAGATTTAGGTAACACCGTTATAGTAATAGAGCATAATATGGATATTATTAAGTCGGCTGATTATATCATTGATTTGGGTCCTGAAGGGGGTGACAAGGGAGGATTTATTGTTGGTTCTGGTTTACCCGAGGAAATCACTATTACTAAGGAATCCTACACAGGGAGGTTTCTAAAAGAAATAATACCTGCAACAAACCTTGACAGGAAAAAGGTAGAAGAATATACTCTCTCCGCAAAAATAAGGGAGGGGAGCACCAAGAAAGGGGGATAAGACTCATGGCAGTTGCAGAGAACATTCTTATTTACATAAATACAGGTCCTGATAAGAGATGGAATCATTTTGCAGCCTATACTACTGCTTGGGTGGCGCGAAAGTTTTATAAGGCAAAAAGGGTAACAATTATGTATGGCCCATATGGAGTATCGATGACTAAGAAAGGTACATTGGCAGGATTTATTATGACAGATGATGTAAAAGAGTTGATTGCCTCTCAGTTTGATGGGCTAAAGGCCGAAAAATTGCCGGATCATTTAGAACAACTTGCACGGTTTGAAAAGGATAAAATGGGAATATCCATAGTTTCATGTGGTACCTTTCATGTACTTGATGGGTTTGCAAAGGGAATTGAGGATAGATCACGCATTGAAGACTTTATTGATCCAATTAATGTACAGGATTCCTGTAAAATCATGTTAGAGGCAGATCAGATCTTGTATTATTAAGAGGGATGGAACTCCAATTTAGGCAATACAACTAAATTTTGACTAACTCGTAAAAAGCTAATTTATTTCACTTACAGCATCCTATAAGCAACGGATTCGACTAAGTGAAGAAAAAGAAAAGTAATCACTGATATCAATACATAATCATACAAAAGCAACATACCGATAAAACAACTTCGTTGAAAGTCTTTTACGAGCACATCAAATTTTGATTAAAAAAGGATTACAATGAGAGAAATTTTGCAAGATTCAAACATTGTTATTGTTGGTGGAGGGAGAGTTTGTAAGGCTATCCTGAAAATTGTCCTTGGAGAAAATCTAGTTAATCGGCATATCAACATCCTGGGTGTAGCAGATATAAACGACAGGGCCCAGGGTTTGGTATATGCAAAAGAGAAAGGGATATACACTACAAGGGACTACAAGGAACTTTTTACTATTAAAAATCTGAATTTAATTATCGAGATAACAGGAGATAATAATGTCCTAGGGAAACTTAAGAAAATTACGCCAGCAAAAGTACGGCTGATAGATCATTTCGGGGCCATGTCAGTTTGGGATTTTCTTCAAATAGAAGAAGCAAGGGTTAAAATTAAGAAGAGTTTAGGAAAGTATATAACCGAGCCGGAGAGAATTAAAATAGAGTTTGATCTTTTCTCCCAGCAGCTTGCCGAGATTGTGGAGGAAAGGACGAGGCATTTACAAACAGTAGAAAAGGAGCTGGTTGAGAGGGAAAAGGCCTTATCACAGATTATCCAGGGAAATACAATCCCTACCTTTGTCATAAACAAAGACCATATTGTTACACACTGGAACATTGCCTGCGAGAGGTTAACCGGCTATAAGGCTGAGGAGATAGTGGGGACCAATAAACAATGGTTGCCTTTCAGGGGAGAAGAAAGACCAATCATGGCCGATGTTATAGTAGATGAAATGAAGGAAAAAGAAATAAAGAAATATTATGGGCATACCTGGAGGAGTTCAGCCCTTATCGAGGGCGCTTATGAGGCAGAGGACTTTTTTCCGCATATAGGCGAAAAAGGCAGATGGCTTTTTTTTACAGCCGCACCGATAAAAGGTTCTAATGGAGAAACTATAGGCTCAATTGAAACACTTTGGGATACAACGGAGCGTAAGGAGGCTCAGGAGGCACTGCAGAGAGCACATGATGAGCTGGAAATGCGAGTGGAAGAAAGAACAGCAGAACTCAAAAAGGTGAATGAGGAATTACGCAGGTCGGAGGAGAAATACAAGACCCTATTTGATACCACTCCGAACCCTATTTTTATCATGAATAGACATAGCTTTAAGATTATCGATGTAAATGCAACCGCCTTAAGTTCTTATCAGCAATCAAGAGAGGAATTATTAGAAAAGACATTTTTTGATCTATTATTTGAAGAAGATGCTGACCTTGAAGAAGGTTTAAAAAACCTCATTGACAATCAAGCTGTCTTTTATCCGAGAAGGAGACATATCAGAAAGGGAGGAGAACCCTTTTATGTAAATATTGTGGCTGTTGCATGTCATGCGAAGCATATGGGCATGGATAGTGTGATAGCAACAACTACTGATATCAACGAGAATGTAGAAAAAGAGTCACAGTTAGTGCAGGCCAGTAAACTGGCTACGCTGGGGACTCTTGCCTCAGGGATGGCACATGAGTTAACCCAACCCTTGAATGTGATTCAGGTTGCAAGTGATTTCTTTTTGAAGAAATTAAAAAAAGGGCAAAAAATTTCCAATGATGAGTTGAGCGCTATGGCTGAAGAAATTGGGAGCCACGTAGACAGGGCCTCAAAAGTAATTAGGCACATGAGAGAATTTGCCAGGCAATCTGACCTAACCAGAACTGAGTTAGATATAAATGAACCCATTAAAGACGTATTTAAGGTTTTGGGCCAACAATTAAGGGTGCACCAGATAAGCGTTGAACTTGATCTTGATCCACATCTACCTTACATCATGGCAGATCACAACCGGCTGGAGCAGGTCTTTATTAATTTAGTAACTAATGCCATGTATGCGATGGACGATAAGGGTTTGAGGTGGGGCAATAAGAAATGGGAGAGATTGCTGAAAATAAGATCGTTCTCGAATGATGATAATGTTGTGGTTACAGTATCTGATACAGGCAAAGGCATTCCAAAAGAGATAATTGATAAAATATTTGAACCTTTTTTTACCACCCGAAAAGTAGGACAGGGAACAGGATTAGGGATGAGTATCAGTTATAGAATTATTAGTGATTATGGTGGTACAATTGAGATAGAAAGCGAAGTAGACAAAAGTACCACCTTCACATTAAAATTTCCTCGTGTGGAATGACAGATAATGTCTAAACTTTTAATCATAGATGATGAAGAAGGGATCAGAAAGGTTCTATCCCTTTCCCTTGAAAGCGATGGATATGTCGTATTCACAGCATCAGGAGGAGAAGAGGGTATTGATATATTTAAGAATGAATCGCCATCTATAATCTTAACAGATATAAAGATGCCAGGTATGGATGGGATAGAGACATTGAAGCGAATCAAGGAATTGAATTCTGATGCCGAGGTTATAATGATAACGGGCCATGGGGACATGGATTTAGCTATAGAGGCCCTTAAACTCGATGCATCAGATTTCCTTAACAAGCCCATAAAGGATGAGGCACTTTCTGTTGCTCTGAAGAGAGCGACAGAAAGGATAATAATGAAGCAAAAACTTAAGGCATATACAGATGACCTTGAGCGAATGGTCAGCATTGCTACAGAGGAGGTAAAACGGAGAGCTGAGTTTCAGAATAAACTCATTACATCTTCAAATGATGCCATTATTGCTACAGATGAGAAGGGTGATATTATTATCTATAATCAAGGTGCAGAAAGGATATTTGGATATCATCGTTCCGAAATAATTAGAAAGAAAAATATTGATGCGCTTTATCCACAGGAAATAGCCTCAGAATTCAATTCCGGATTAGAAATGGAAGGCTCCGTCGATCTATCGAAGTGGAGGGAGATAGATATCCTTACCAAGAATAAACAGACTGTTCCTACAAGATTTTCAGGATCTATTCTCTATGCAGAAGATGAGGTTGTGGGGTGCGTTGGTTTTTTTCAGGATTTGCGAGAGATAAAAAGGCTGCAGAAAGAATTGATTACATCTGAGCGATTATCTGCCACCGGACAAACAGTTGCAGGTCTTGCCCATTATATCAAGAATATTTTAAGTGGGCTTAAAGGTGGCACCTATGTATTAAATGTTGCGCTTGACAAAGATGATACAGATAAGATAAAAGGCGGCTGGGCGATGATAGAGAATAATGTTGGAAGGATATCAGATTTAGTTCTTGATTTGCTTGCTTACTCTAAGGAGCGTAAACCAGAAAAAGAGAATTGTTTTCCTAATGAGATTGTAAAAGATGTGTATGCACTTATGCAATCAAAGGCGAAAGAGAACAATATTGAAATAGAAACAGACCTTGATCCTTTATTAGGCGAGGTATTTATGGATCCAAAGGCTATCCATAGATCTCTATTAAATCTAATTTCCAATGCTGTCGATGCCTGCATCTTTGATTCTACATCGAAGAAACAATGGAAGATTAAAGTAGCTACAGCAATTGAGGGAGATCATATACTCAAATTTAGGGTTGCTGATAACGGTATGGGCATGGATGAACAGACAAAAGAGAAAATTTTTTCCTCTCTTTACAGCACGAAAGGGGAGCAAGGGACTGGATTGGGACTATTAGTAACAGAGAAAATAATCAAGGAGAATGGAGGAGAAATTAATGTAGCATCTGAGGTAGGAAATGGGACTACATTTACTATCTCCTTGCCATATCAAGAGAAAGTAGAAACGGAAGCAGCTAATAAACAGTAAGAAGGAGCCGGAGGCAAGTTTTGTACTATCTGCTAGTTGTCTGATGTGTTTTCATGCAACAATTTCCAGCCCGCCGAGCAGATGAAAGCGTTACTGGCAGGTAAAAAACACAATAAACCCGACAGACTTTATTAAAGGGAGGATTTAATATGGCCAAAAAGGTGCTTAATGTTGAAGATGATGCCGATACCAGAACATTTGTTTCAACTGTTCTGGAAGAAAATGGTTATATACCAGTTATGGCGACAGATGGTGAAGAGGGCATGGAGAAAATAAAAGCAGATAAACCTGATCTCATTATCCTGGATATATTGATGCCAAGAGAGAGCGGTATTAAGATGTATCATGAATTAAAGCTCGACAAATCCTTGAAAGGTATTCCGGTTATTATGCTCTCTGGTGTTTCTAAAAGGACATTTCTAAGATCCCAGGCAGCTCTAACTGAATTTGGTGATGACACCGTGCCAGAACCCCAGGCGTATCTTGAAAAACCAGTTGAGCCGGAAGATTTGGCTGAAGCAGTAAAGAAAATTTTAGGCTGATCCACCTTAAGGGAGGGCGGAAGATATTATGAAAATCAGAAAGATGCTTTTTGTTTCAGAATTTGATGAGCTATGGTTAGACGCCTTACAGTCATTAATGTCGCTCAGAAAGGTAGGCATGAATAATGTGGTTTTTCTCCATGTAATATCCAGGGATAAAGTAGCCATGAGGAGAGGGAGTGGTTATCTAAAGCAAGAAGAACGTAAGCTAAAAGAGATGGCTGATATTCGGTTCATTGATTGGGCGGAAACATTATTTGAGGAAGGGATGGAGGTTGTGGCCCATATAGCCATTGGGAATATAGTCCCTAAAATCCTTTCTGTTACTGAAATTGAAAATGTAGATTTGATTGTCACTGCTCGCCATAAAAGGGCTAAGTTTGAGGAACTTTATGCCGGCTCGGAAATATCAGACCTTCTCAGAAGATCAGTTAAGCCGGTTTTGATATACAATTACCTATCACAGTCTAGAAATGTTGGTGATAACCCATTTGAGAGGCTCCTTTTAGGGCTTGATTGGTCAGTATCTTCCGAAAAGGTTCTTGACTATGTCCTTGCTTTGCAAGGTGCAGTGAAGAGGGTTGATGTCATTCATGTGATGCATGAAAAGGCTGTTGCCAAAACATCCAAGATGGAGGCTCAGAAACTGGAGAGGGATAATAAAAAGAGATTAGATAGAGTATGTGATCTCCTTGTTAATGAAAGATTTGACGCACGACCTCATCTTTATATTGGTAAAACTGAAGAACAGATTGAAAAGGCGGCATCTGAGCACAGGGCTACCATGATGGTTCTAGGGACAAAAAAGAGAAGTATCTGGAAGGAAAAATGGACAGGAAGTGTATCGCACAGCCTGGCCGATAAAGCGGACTTACCTGTTTTGATTGTACCGTCTGAGGTTAAATAATAGTGCTTTTAGAAATAAAAAAAATACTCTATATACCTTGCTTTCAAAATCCCACCTATGATTTGCTCGAAGGCTTATTGGATATTAAGAAAATCGGACTCCAGGAAATTATCATTTTCTCCGAGAGCATTCCAAAGGTATTGGAGGAAAAGTTCTCTGATTATGGAATAAGTCTGAAAAAAGATGAGGGATCAGGTCCGCTTCCTGCCAGGATCTTCAATTCAGCCAGAGAAGAGAATGCATCATTTATTGTTGCCCATCTCAATAGAGAAAAGAAGCAAACATTCAAAGGCTCTATGGCCAGAAATCTGATAAAAAATACTCACCTTCCCCTCCTGCTCATTAATGAAAATGATGGGGGGGAAAGTTTTTCCACAAAAGGCTTGTTTGATAATGTAATTCTTGCTATCAATTGGTCTGATTCAACTCAAAGGGCATTGCTGTATCTTATAGGAGTGAAGGTACTCGTAGGACTGGTAGACACAGTATATGTGTTGAGTGAAAAACCGACTGTTAAAGATATCAGACAACTGAGGGATAGACTTGAAGAGATTAGAAAGATATGTTTAGAGGAAAAGCTTGATACTGAATCGCATATTTATGTTGGCAAAACCCCGGAAGAGATTTTATTGGCGGCGAAAGACTATAATGCCAGCCTTATTGCAATGGGCTATAGCTCAAAAAGCTTCTTTAAAAAAATGGGCTCAGGGAGTCCCTGCTATCGAGTAGTAGAGCAGTCTCCTGTGCCTGTTTTGATTATTCCTTAAATTTCTTGTTTACTAATTTCCTTTTGAAAGCAGATTAGTAAGATTTTTTGAATATACAGAACTGATAAAATAATTACGAGACCTTTGAAAAACCCGGCGATTTTCACCATCACCAAAAAGACGATGGACTTTTTTGAAGTGACTGGTGGCTTCCGGCTCGTAGAGCCTCCCGCTCGGAGAGAAGGGTGCTGAAAAGACCAACCCGAGAGCCTCGGCCTCCGGCCCGGAGGGCCTACGCCCCGGAGGGAACTGAAAAAAAGCCCATTGTCTTTAGATCAATAGGGGTTATGCAAAGGTCTCACTTACCTGCGGGTATCTGTGACAATCTGCGTTCTATGTTGGAAAAGGATTAGATATGGAAGTTACCGTATTGGTGCAGGCCGTTTACAAGGCCTTTGAGATTTTGGAGAAGGGTGATAATAGTGCAAAGGCCCGAGAAGAGGCCAAGGCATTATTATACACTTCTGCAAAGTTTACCAGTGAAACAAAATCTCTCACAGAGAAACAAGAAGCCAGGGCTCTTCTCCTGTCTGCTAAGAAATCACGTTTAGCGCTGCGGAATTTTATTCTCACCTTCTTTATTTTATTTGCCTTCTGGATTTTGCTCTCAGGCCGTTTTGACTATTTTCATCTTACCCTTGGCGGTATCTGTTCTGTGCTTGTTGCATACCTATGCCATGATCTCTTATTTTTTAATATAAGGCTTGGAGACTTTAGGACAAGGGCCAAGAGATTTTTTTTCGCCGGCCCATGGTTCTTGGGCCAGATCTTTTCTGCAAACCTGCATGTGGCCTATCTGTCCCTATCCCCCAAGATGCCGATAGATCCTCAGATAATACGGTTTAAGACAAAACTAGAGAGTGACGTCTCATGGGTTGCTTTAGCCAACTCCATTACCCTCACTCCAGGCACCATTACCATAGATATAAGGGAAGGGGAGTTTTTTGTGCATGCCCTGGATAAAAAGGTTGCCTATGATCTCAATACCGGAGAAATGGAAGATAAGATTGCCCACGTCATTATGGAGGCAGATCACGTATATATTCAGGATGTTTTAGATGTGGCGAGTATATTTGGGGCACTCAAATGATCAGTATCTCAGATGATATTATTATAAGAACAGTATCAAGGATATTTGTGCCATTTATTCAGATTTACGCACTCTATGTTATTATGCACGGTCATCACAGCCCAGGAGGAGGCTTTCAGGGGGGTGTTATCTTGGGCGCCAGTTTTATTCTATATCTTATAACACATGGCCTTGAAGATGCAAAAGAAAGGATGTCTGAGCTCAAAGCAGCCCTCTTTAGCTCTTTTGGTGTATTAATCTATTCAGGAATCGGATTGTTGTGTCTCATTAAGGGAAGTAATTATTTGGATTATGGAAGCCTGGCTACCCTCTTAAATGTAATACCTTCTCAGGCACGCTCTCTTGGTATTCTCGGGGTTGAAATCGGGGTTGGAATTGCTGTAATGGCAGTCATGTTTTCCATCTTTTTTGACATATCCACAGGAGGAATTCTTCCTGAGGATGAGGAAGGTTTAGGGGAAAAAGATGAGTAACTTTTTATTATGTCTTGGAATAGGTCTATTTACCCTTGTATTTCTATGTCTATATAGAGGTATATTTGGACCAGGGGTACTCAACAGGATTGCAGCAATCTCTGCGATTGGTACCAAGACCCTGGTTATTCTTTTAATTACGGGCTTTATCTACAATAGAGTAGATATGTTTATAGATATCAGCATGGTCTATGCCCTGCTTAATTTTATTGGCACAATCACCGCAGCCAAATACCTGGAGATAGGGGGGGAAGTCTAATGGATCTCTCCCATATAGTTGCTATTCCGTTTTTTCTTGCAGGGTTCTTTTTCTTTTTAGCGGCAACAGTTGGGCTTTTACGCTTTCCCGATTTTTACTGCCGCCTTCATGCCACAGGAAAAGGTGATACCCTTGCAGTTCTTTTATCTCTTATTGGCCTCAGCATCTATGAGGGATTTTCCATTACAAGCTTGAAGATAATCTTTATCGCGGTATTTATGTTCCTTGCCCAGCCTACCTCTACCCATGCCATTTCCAGGGCTGCCATGAGATGCGGTCTGAAGCCATGGGTTAAAAACAAGGAGAAGATAAAATGATAGTAGCCTTTGATTTCATACTCCTGCTTTTTGTTATCATATGTGCTATAGCTGCAATTTCAGTTAAAGATCTTTTAAGCGCTGTATATATACTTGGTGCATATAGTTTTTTTATGTGTCTTTTATGGACAGAGATGGGTGCTGTGGATGTTGCCTTTACTGAGGCATCTGTGAGTGCAGGTGTAGGGACAGTATTATTTATTGCAGCAGTAAGTAAAACGAAAAGGAGGAGTAAAGATTGAGGTTATTAGCGCTTATTACTGTAATTGTTACAGGGATAATACTTATTTATGGTACCGTAGACATGCCTGACTGGGGTGATCCAAATTCCCCTGCAAGTAAACATGTTTCTCCTGAGTATATTGAACAGGCATTTGAAAAGACAGCTACGCCAAATATAGTTACCGCAGTTCTTGCAGACTACAGGGGCTATGACACCCTTGGAGAGACTACGGTAATCTTTACTGCTGGAATTTCCTGTATTTTAATACTGAGAAAAAGAAGAAAAAAGAGAACATAAGAAAATTGCATTAGTCATTTGTCAGCTGGATTGTAAGTGTTTACGACTTGTTATGATTTCATCGCCTAAGGGTACGATAGCAAGGACAAACGAAATTAGGGATTTAGAAATTGAAAAACAACACATTCAACAAATATGAATCATGTTCGACTTTATAGTGAGTAAATACAATTATTGGTTTTATATTATCCTGATGATGATAGGTTTTTATGCCATGATAGGCAAAAGAAACCTGGTCAAAAAGATTATAGGGATGAACCTGTTTCAGACTGCGATTATCCTTTTTTTTATATCCACCGCTGCAAAGAGGGGAGGAACATTACCTATTATTGAGCATGGACATGGTCATGGAGGCGATGCTATTCAAGCTGCAGCGTACATAAATCCTTTACCGCATGTGCTTATGCTTACTGCTATAGTGGTCATGGTCAGTACTTTAGGAGTTGCCCTGGCAATAGTAATAGCTATTTACAGGAGGCATAATACATTAGAAGAAGATGAGATTTTATGGCAACAGAAATGATTTCCCAGTCTCCTATTTTGGTGGTTGTTATCCCCCTGATCTTCGCATTTCTTACCCTTCTCTTTGGTTGGTTTAGACGTGATATCTGTTATCCAATTACGGTAGTGGCTCTCTTTCTTTCCTTCCTTGCATCGCTTCAGACATTACATATTGTTATTACCACGGGAACAATCCACTACTATCTTGGGAGCTGGAAGCCTCCTTGGGGCATAGAATATGCGGTTGATCATCTCAATGCCTTTGTTCTGGTCATCGTATCATTTGTTTCCCTTATGGTGGCTATATATTCGAAGAGAAGTGTAGAGCAGGAATTACCAGAAAAGATTGTCTTTTTTTATTGTATTTTTCTCCTCCAGGTCACAGGTTTTTTAGGGATCGTGATAACCGGTGATATGTTTAATCTCTATGTATTCTTAGAGATTGCATCCCTTGCAGGATATGCCCTGATAGCCATAGGAGAAGATGGTGCACCCTTTGCCAGCTTTAATTATGTGATCTTTGGTACTATTGGTGCATGCTTTTACCTGCTTGGCGTGGGCTACCTTTATATAGTTACCGGGTCACTTAATATAGCAGACCTGTCTCAGATATTACCCAACCTCTATAATTCTAAGGTGGTGTTGGTTGCCTTTGCCTTTTTTTTGGTGGGCGTGAGCCTAAAGATGGCACTTTTCCCTTTACATGTATGGCTTCCGGATGCCTATACCTATGCTCCATCAACAGTAAGTGCCCTTCTTGCCCCCCTGATGACCAAAGTAGGGGCATACGTAATGATACGGGTAATGTTTACGGTATTTGAGCCATATTTTTCTATAGAATTGATTCCCGTGACCACCATTCTCGGGTGGATGGCTGCAGGAGCCATACTTTATGGTGCGATATTAGCCTTGGCACAGATTGACCTAAAAAGGATGCTAACATATATATTGGTAAGTGAAGTTGGATACATTACATTAGGTGTGGGCCTTGCAAACAGGAATGGACTTACAGGGGCTATCCTCCATATCCTCAATGATGCCTTTATGATGCTTGCCCTTTTTTTGGTTGTGGGTGCCATTATGTATCGGTCTGGTAAAAGAGAAATTCCTCAACTAAGGTATCTTCATAGAAAGATGCCATTTACTATGGCCATTTTTGTCATAGCGGCGCTTTCCGTGATAGGGATTCCACCGACGTGCGGTTTTTTTAGCAAATGGTATCTTATCCTTGGTGCCATTGATGCAAATAAGTGGATTTTTGTGGCGGTGTTGCTGGTTAGCAGCCTGTTGAATGTTGTACTCTTTTTCAGATGTATAGAGAACGCGTACCTTGAGCCAATGGCTGAACATTCCAGTGTAGGATCAGAATTGGCTATCACACGTGATGAGTCTCCTTTAAGCATGCTTATACCATTATTTATTGCAGGAGCAGGAATACTATTATTTGGTGTACTGAGTGGAAAGATTATCTCTACGATAATTCAATTTGCTCTTCCTGCGGGTATTTAGAGATTCAGTTGAGGATTATACAATGTATTGGAAAGACTACCATTTTTCTCGCTCTTTATTTTTGTTCCTAACAGTATTCAATTGTTTTATCCTTCTCCCGCAATACTGCTGGAGGAAGCAAAGCGGATCTATGTTCTAATGGACTCGATAGTTTCTATAAAGCCATTATTGGCTGTTCTGGTAACATTAATAGGTTCCCTGTTTATCATTTTTACAGGTGAAAGAAACAGAAATTTACGCGAATTCTGGACTATTCTTGCCTCTATAATTAAGTTTTCTATTGTTCTTTCCATGGTTCCCTTTATTTTAGATGGAAAGGTATTAGAGTTTACCATTATATTACTTGCACCTGGGGTCTCACTGCAGTTCAGGGTGGACCAGTTTGGTATGTTTTTTGGTGTTCTGGCGTCTGGTTTATGGATTGTAACCTCCGTCTATTCCATAGGATATGTCAGGGGATTGAAAGAACATGCTCAAACACGGTATTTTTTTAACTTCGCCCTCTGTCTTTCAGCAACCATGGGTATCGCCTTTGCAGGCAATCTCCTAACCCTTTTTATATTCTATGAAATGCTCACAGTAGCTACCTATCCATTGGTGGCCCATAAAGAAACCGAGGCTGCCATCATGGGTGGGAGGAAATACCTTGCCTACACACTTATAGCAGGTGTAGTGATCCTATTTGCCATAGTCTTTATCTATACCCTTACAGGAAGCCTTGACTTCAAACCCGGTGGCTTTCTTTCAGGTCACGGTTCTCCCGTCACACTTATATTCCTGTTTGTTATGCTTATATTAGGTTTTGGTGTCAAGGCTGCTATCATGCCTATGCATGAATGGTTGCCTACTGCGATGGTAGCCCCAACTCCTGTAAGCGCCCTCCTCCATGCTGTAGCAGTAGTCAAGGCAGGTGTTTTTGGCTGTTTGCGGATTATTCTTTATGTTTTCGGTCCGACACTTCTCCATGAACTTGATCTGTGGCTTATATTGGCATATTTTGCTGCATTCACTGTGATTGTTTCTGGCCTCTATGCACTTGCCCAGGATAATCTTAAAAGAAGACTTGCCTTTTCTACCATAAATAACTTATCCATCATCGTTATGGGCGCTGCACTGCTCACCCCAAGCGCTATAACCGGGAGCATATTTCATATTGGAAGCCATGGTTTTATGAAGATTACCCTATTTTTTGTTGCCGGGGCCATCTATGTGAAAACTCATAAAGAAAATATCAGTGAACTCGATGGACTTGGCAGGCAGATGCCGTTAACCTTTGGGGCATTTGCCATCTGTGCGATGGGTGTGGCAGGAACCCCACCAGTGTGCGGATTTATTAGTAAATGGTATTTAGCATTGGGTTGCCTTGAGGCTAAGCAGGTTGTATTTCTTTTTGTTTTGCTCATAAGCGCCCTTTTGGATATAGCCTACTTTTTTCCAATAATCTATAACGCATTCTTTAAAATACCTGAAGAAGACACCAACCCACATTTTGATGAGGCCCCAATGATGATGCTAATTCCCCTGATGATAACAGCGATTATTTCACTTATATTGGGAATATTTCCCAATGCCTTTTTTAATTTCTTTAACATAGCTTCTCTGGCCGCTGAGAAGATATTAGGAGGGATGTAGATGGTAAGGAAATTAAAATATCTATTTTTTATTAGCTGTGGCGTGAGTATGTTGCTTGGACTATTTATACCACATGACCATGTCCATTTTTGGTGGGAAAAGATCCCTATCTTTGATGCACTATTTGGATTTTTTGGCTGCATTCTGATTGTACTGGGCTCAAAGGCATTAGGCCATCACGGGATCCAGAAAGATGAGGATTACTATGATTGATATAGTGCCTCCTGCCTTTATATTTATTCTTGGTGCAATTCTCCTTCCCCTTTTTCAGGGGAGAAGACTGAGACAGATTTTTCAGCTCCTTATTCCTCTGATAGCCTTCATAGATCTCCTCTATATGCCTAAAGGTACTTACTGGGTCTATAATTTTCTGGGATATGACCTTATCCTTGGCAGGGTAGATAAGCTCAGCATGTGTTTTGGATATGTGTTTGTCATTGTTGCCTTTTTGGGAATGATTTATGCTCTCCATGTAAGGGAAGTTGGGCAGCATACCGCCGCTTTTCTTTATATAGGGAGCACCCTTGGAGTTACATTTGCCGGCGATATATTTACCCTGTTTGTTTTTTGGGAAATTATGGCTGTATCCTCCGTATTTCTCATTTGGTATCAAAGAGATAAAGCAGCCCTTGATGCCGGATTCAGGTATATTATGGTTCATATATTCGGCGGTTGTGCTCTTTTGGCTGGCATTCTTATACATGTATCAAATACAGGATCCACACAATTTGGTTTTATAGAGTATGGAGGACTTGGTTCTCAACTCATACTCCTTGGTTTTATCATCAATGCTGCTGTACCCCCTTTTCATGCCTGGCTTTCTGATGCCTATCCAGAGGCCACTGTCACCGGAAGTGTGTTCTTGACAGCCTTTACTACTAAAAGTGCTGTATATGTGCTTTTAAGGACTTTCCCCGGCGTTGAACTCCTGGTCTGGTTGGGGGCCATTATGGCGTTATATGGTGTGGTATATGCGGTTCTTGAAAATGATATTAGAAGACTTCTTGCATACCATATCATCAGTCAGGTTGGGTATATGGTATGTGGGGTGGGTTTAGGAACCGAAATGGCCATAAATGGTTCCACCGCACATGCCTTTTCCCATATTTTATACAAGGCCCTGCTTTTCATGGGCGCTGGAGCAGTAATTTATGTAACAGGAAGAAGAAAACTCACTCAACTGCAGGGGAGAAACTTATACAAGAAAATGCCTATCTGTCTCTCTCTGTATATGATAGGTGGTTTTTCTATTTCTGCGGTCCCACTCTTCAATGGCTTTATAAGTAAAACTATGGTTGTTGCTGCAACCGGTGAGTTGCATAGACCTATCATACACCTGCTATTACACTTGGCATCCATAGGGACATTCCTCCATACAGGCCTGAAGCTTCCCTATGGCATTTGGTTTGGCAGGACTCCTGAGGGAGAAAAAATTGAAGAGGAAGAGATAGAGGCTACTGAGCCTCCCTTGAATATGCTGATAGCCATGGCTATGACCGCCTTTTTGTGTACCTTAACAGGTGTTTATCCCAAGATACTTTACGATATCCTTCCTTATCCTGTACATTATCATCCTTACACAGTAAAACATGTAGTTGGGATGATGCAGCTATTACTGCTAACGGCTGGTGCATTTTGGCTTTATATAGATAAACTTGGCGGTGAACCTAAGGTTAGCGTTGACACAGATTGGTTCTACAGAAAGCCAAGTGTACTTCTACTTTGGTTTGTCAGTAATCCATTGCAGGACCTCAGGCTTAAACTACAGGGTTTTTTTACCACAATGGTGGCAAACATTGCAAGTCTGAGTAAAAATCCCATTTTACTCCCCGAGATAACAGTAAGGTATTTTCACCTGAAAATTATCAATAGGATTTATCAAGCATCTGATGCATATAAGGATAAACGAGGCGAGCTAAAAGAATTGGAATCCAAACTCGCTGCGCTAAAAGAAATGAGATACGATGAAAATGTATACCGAAGGCCCATAGGTCTTGGTGTACTTGTTGCAATAATCCTATTGTTTATTTATGGTTTGATCTATCTTATTAGATTACATTAAGTCTTCAAAAAAAAGACTTTGCTATACTCCATATCAGTGATTCGGTAACTTGGATAATGGAATATTGCTGGTAGAAAGGGATGTTATCAATTATGTTGGTTTTTGATTTTATCCGCATGTTTTTCTGCCTGCCCTCCCTATTATATCGGGATAGACGGGCGTCAGGCTGGGCTTGATTGATCACGATGCTGGATAGATATCACTTATCCTGATATTCCATAATTCCAAAAATCTAATTGTGGTGAAGGCACGAAGTTTGCCCTATATTGTGATTACTGTACATAAAGGGAGTCCAATATGAAAAGGATACTTAAAGGCTTATTTATTCTATTGGCTGTGGTATCTATCCCGGTTGGATTTTTTATTAGGCATGACCACGTTGTCTTTTTTTGGCACAAAATTCCATCAGTTGAGGCGGTTTTTGGAGTTATTGGGGCCTTCGTATTGATAGCGGCTACAGCGATACTGTCTTCCTTTGCACAAAAGAAGGAGGATTTCTATGATTAAGGCCATCCCACCTAGCTTTGTATTTATCCTCGGGGCAATGCTAATTCCTTTTTTGAAAGGAAGAGTTAAACAGCTGTATATGCTTATGGTTCCTGTAGTGGCATTTTTAGATATTGCATATCTTCCTTCAGGCACAAGCTGGATATATAACTTTTTAGGATATGATCTCATATTTTGCAAGGTTGATAAACTGAGCCTGATAGTAGGGTATATATTTATCATTATAGCTTTTTTAGCCATACTATATAGCCTGCATTTAAAACAGGATGGGCAGCATATAGCAGCCTTCCTGTATGTAGGGAGTTCTTTAGGAGTAGTCTTTGCGGGAGATTATTTCAGCTTATTTGCCTTCTGGGAAATTATGGCTGTGGCGTCTGTATTCCTCATATGGTTTAAAAAAGATAAGGATTCTCTGAATGCCGGCTTTAGGTATATTTTGATGCACATATTTGGCGGCTGTTGCCTGTTAACTGGCATTATTATTTATACGGTCAGCAAAGGATCTATTGCTATAGACCTTTTTGAACCCAGTGCTGCCTATTGGTTTATACTTGTTGGGTTTGGACTCAACACCGCTTTTATCCCTATTCATACATGGTTACCAGATGCCTATCCTGAGGGAACCATCACCGGGAGTGTGTTTCTTTCTGTTTTTACTACAAAAACAGGTGTCTATGTATTGGCAAGGTGTTTTTCAGGTGTGGAATTGGTAGCTTACATGGGTGGCATTATGGCAGTATACGGTGTTATATTTGCGTTACTGCAAAATGATGCTCGAAGACTGCTTGCCTACCATATTATCAGCCAGGTGGGATATATGGTGGCAGGTGTTGGAGTGGGAACGGCGCAGGGGGTAAATGGCGGAATGGCTCATGTCTTTAACCACATTTTATATAAGGCACTCCTCTTTATGTGTATGGGCTCGGTTATGTATATGACAGGAAAAAGAAAATTAACCGACATGGGAGGATTAGCAAAGTTTATGCCTGTTACATGTATCACCTTTGTCATAGCTGCGCTTTCAATTTCTGGGGCCCCAGGCTTTAATGGATTTATAAGCAAGGGGATGGTTATAGCCTCTACGGTAGAGGCACACATGCCAGTATTAGAGCTCATGTTGACTCTGGCATCTGTAGGAACATTCCTTTCTTTTGTGAAGCTTGGCTATTTTGCCTTCTTTGCTGATAATCCCGATATAACATCCAAGGAGGCTCCCTTCAATATGCAACTGGCAATGGGCTTGACTGCCTTTTTGTGTGTCTTCATCGGTCTTTACCCTAACATACTCTTTGACCTGCTTCCTTACAGCGTGATTGATTATCACCCTTTTACCCTTTCCCACATATTTGGTGTTATTCAACTATTTTTGTTAGCCGGAATAGGGTTTATATTAGCCAAAGCCATGGTTGTGCCTCACAGGGCAACTATTTTAGATTTTGACTATTTCTATCGAATGGGAGGAAGGGGCCTGATATGGTTATCTACTGTGCCTATGAGCAGATTTAGATCCGCATTGCAGGAGAGCTTTTCTAGGGCGGTATACATCATTGCTCGTTTAGCCAAAAACCCCATCTCGATTCTCGAAATACCAACAGCATATATTTATTTAAGAATCACAAAAGGGCTGAGATATGTCAGCGGGTATTCTTCTGGTGAAACGTATAATGAAGGTCTATATCGAAGACCTATAGGTGTTGGAGTTCTTATAGCCATTATAATGCTTTTTGTGTTTGCTTTGATTTATTTTATTTTTTAACATGTAAAATAGTTACTGATTTCTGCTTACCTATTTTTTACTTGGCAGATGCAATGAGACCTTTGAAAAACCCGGCGATTTTCACCATCCACAAAAAGACGATGGACTTTTTTGAAGTGACTGGTGGAAGGGTGCTGTCTTTTCGTAATGTATCAGTGGGGGAACCCGCAGGCCCCGATTTATCGGGGCAATGCGGAGGGGGCAAAACTCCCCCATGGATACGTTGCTGAAAAGACCAGCCCGGAAGCCTCGGAACTGAAAAAAAGCCCATCGTCTTTAGATCAAAAGGCGTTATGCAAAGGTCTCGCAATAGGTTCGTTTTTCATATTATCGTTTTGTTCGAAGGAATCCAAATTCCATTTGGGTAAATTATTACAGCATATATTATGTAAGACTTTTACATGTTATAAAAAGCTAAAGATAGTTGATTTTTTTCTATATCTTGGGCATATTTTTAGTAATGGTTGTGTGGCCCCAAGATAATCTCATCTTAGAACGAATTTTTTGTTGTGGATGAAAAACATCAAAATCGATAGAAATAAGCCATGAAGAGACAGGAGCGCCAAAAATAGGAGGGTGAGGATATCCAAAATACGCTAGAAAAGGAGAGCAAGTTATGGAAATCAAAAAGATGCTGTTTGTAACTGATTTTGAGGAATTGTGGTTTGATGCCTTACGATCATTAATGGTACTTAGAGAAGCAGGTCTTGACCACGTTGTGCTCATGCACGTGATAGACCGGAGCATAGGTTATTATACTACGGACGAAAAGAAGCGCCTTACAGCAATGGCTGAAGTTCGTTTTGTGGATTGGGCTCAAAGTCTATTTGAGGAGGGCATGGAATGTGGATCGTATATTGTGGTGGGAGATACTGTTTCTAAGGTTCTGGAAGCCGATAAAGAGGAAGAAGCAGACCTGATTGTAATCAGTCGTCAGAAGAGGACCAAACTGCAAAAGCTTTATATAGATTCTAAGACAATAGAATTAGTCAGAAAAGCTACAACACCGGTCTTGGTACATAAATACAAGTTAGAATCTGGCAAGGTGAATGATAAGGTGTTTGAGAGACCACTTTTGGCAACAGATTTTTCCCCTCCAGCTAACAGGGCGCTGGAGTTTTTAGTCAGTATTAAAGATACTATCAAAAAGCTACAGGTAATCCACGTTGAAACTGATAAAGATATGGCTGGCTTGGGGAAACGAGGTCTTATGAAGGTAGAAAGGGAGAAAAGGAAAAAGCTCGATGAATTATGCGAAGCCCTTGAAGAAGAAGGGATAGAAGCAGAATATCATCTTTATATCGGGGATTTCACCCAGATTGAAAATGCAGCCAGAGAACGTGATGCCACTCTCATTGCCACAGGGACAAGTGGAAAGAGTTCCTGGCAGGCGAGATGGTTGGGAAGTGTTTCTCAGCAGGTGGCAGAGGTATCAGAGTTGCCTACATTATTAGTTCCTTGATTAAGGGCAAGGAGGAGATTGCGATCAATATACCTGAAACTCAGGAATATGGTGGGATTTCAGTATATGTTGTTTTTCCATTGGAATCCTAGTTCGGGAAGTTGTAAAGATAAATATGATGCTCTAAGCAGATAAAATGATACCCTATTTATTGCAAGAAAGAATAAGATGAGAAATATTTTAAACAATTCCAGCATCGCTATCGTGGGGGGAGGCAGGGTCTGTAAGGCTATGCTTAAGATTGTAATGGGAGAGAATTTCCATCAGAAAATGGCCATCCTTGGCGTAGCAGATATAAATTACCGGGCCGAGGGCCTGGTATATGCTAGAAAAAAAGGGATATTTACTACCCTTGACTACAGGGAATTGTATAAGATCGAAGGTCTGAATTTGATAATCGAGATAACAGGTGATGATAAGCTACTGAATGAAATCAAGTTGACGAAACCAGCAAATGTAAGGCTAATAGACCACCTCGAGGCTATGTCAGTCTGGGATTTTCTTCAGATTGAAGAGCAAAGCGTGAGGAGTCAAAGAGAGTTAAGAGAACATATATGCGAGCCAGATAAGATCGAGAAGGAGTTTGTTCTATTCTCTTATCAGCTTTCCAGAATCGTAGAGGAAAGAACGAGGCATTTGCAGGAGGTGGAGAGAGGAATCGTAGAGAGGGAGAGGACCTTGTCACAGATAATAGATGGAAATACTATACCCACCTTTGTAATAAACAAGGATCATATTGTAACCCACTGGAACAGGGCCTGTGAGAATTTAACCGGCTATAAGACCGAGGAGATAGTAGGAACCAATAAACAATGGTTACCCTTCAGGGGGGAAGAAAGGCCGATCATGGCCGATGTTATAGTAGATGAAATGGAGGAGGAGGAGATAGATAGATACTATGGCCACAGTTGGCGGAAATCAGCCCTTATAGAGGGCGCGTATGAGGCAGAGGAATTCTTTTCACACATCGGCAAAAAAGGCAAATGGCTCCTTTTTACGGCTTCACCGATTAGAGAAGCGGATGGAAAAATGGTGGGATCAATTCAAACCTTCTGGGATACAACAGAGCGTAGAGAGGCTAAAGAGGCATTGCAAAACGCCCACGATGACTTGGAGCAAAAAACGAAAGAACTTGAGCAGGCAAACCTAGAGCTAAAAAAACTTGATGAACTTAGATCTGCTTTTCTGGCAAATATGTCCCATGAACTCAGAACCCCGCTCAATTCAATAATTGGTTATACAGAACTGCTCTTAGATAGGATAGATGGGGATGTTACCAACGAGCAAGAGAACAGCCTGACAAAGGTTCATAATAATGCTAAAAATTTACTCACCTTAATCAATGAAATTTTGGATATGTCCAGGATTGAATCTGGAAGAGTGGAATTGGACTTGAAGCCAGTCGATTTACAGGATATTATCCAGACAACTATTTCCAGCCTTGAACCAATGATAAACAAAAAGCCGTTGATTATAGAAACAGATTTTGAAGACAATTTACCACTGGCATATGCAGACCCGAATAGGGTTAGGCAAGTGATAACAAATCTTCTGAGTAATGCCATTAAATTTACCTCGAAGGGTAGTATTAGCTTAAGTGCCAGATTATTTCAGACACCTGCATTCGTCGAGATCTGTGTTTCAGACACAGGCATGGGAATTAGAAAAGAGGATTTTGATAAGCTGTTTGATATGTTTACACCACTTGATACCTCAGCAACCCGTCAATATGGAGGGGTCGGCTTAGGGCTTAGTATCTGCAAAGGGTTGGTTGAAATGCAGGGTGGAAAAATCTGGGTTGAGAGTAAATATGGATTGGGAAGCAAGTTTTATTTTACGTTGCCTGTAAAAGAATAATGGTATTGCAAGAGACAAATAAAGAGAGACCTTTGAAAAACCTGGCGATTTTCACCATCCCCAAAAAGACAATGGACTTTTTTGAAGTGACTGGTGGAAGGGTGCTGAAAAGACCAGCCCGGGAGCCTCGGAACTGAAAAAAAGCCCATCGTCTTTAGATCAAGAGGGGTTATGCAAAGGTCTTAAAGAGAATTCCATTATTCCATGGATTTCATAAAAATTAATCTGACTTCAAAGGGTTATGATATTTTACTGCGAAAATCGAAAGACACTAAACTTAAGCCAGATTTGAGAAAGAATAGGTATGGATAATAAGGGAATTCAGAAAGGTTCATCACAGAAAGTTTTAGTGGTTGAGGATAATCAGGATAACCGGGAGTTGGTAGTGAAGGTCTTGGAGCTTACCGGCTATCATGTAGTTGAGGCAGTTGATGGGAAAGAGGCTATAGAAAAAGCGAGGGCTGAGAACCCGGATCTGATTCTTATGGATCTTTTTATACCAAAGATAGATGGCTATGAGGTAACAAAAAGATTGAAGGGTGATAGAGATCTTAAGCATATTCCGATAATTGCACTCACTGCACATGCAATGAAAGGAGATATGGAAGTTGCCTTAGCCGCAGGTTGTGATGACTATATGCCCAAACCCATTGATATCAAGGAATTGCCTAAGCAAATAAAACGCTTTCTTAAAAATAATCCATAATCTTTTTGTGGACATTGCAATGAATAACGATACCAAAATATTAATAGTGGATGATGATGCTGATACTGTTGAGTTACTGACCAAGAGGTTTCATGCTGAAGGTTATCACACCTCAGAGGCCTATGATGGTGACCAGGCCCTGCAAAAGGTAAAGGAATATCAGCCTGACATAATACTATTAGATATAATGATGCCCAAAATAGATGGTTATGAGGTATGCAGAAGGCTAAAAAGTTCTGAAGATACCAGACATATTCCCGTTATCATGCTCACTGCGAAGGGAATGATACCTGATAAGGTTAAAGGATTGGACATTGGGGCAGACGATTATATCGTAAAGCCCTTTGATTACCGAGAACTCTCACAAAGAGTCAGATACTGGATCTCAGTCAAGAAGGAGGTAGAAGAAAGATTAAGCGAGATAAAACACCTTGAACATGAACTCATCAAATCTGAAAGGTTAGCAGCTATTGGGCAAACTGTAGCAAGCCTTGCCCATTATGTAAAAAATATTCTGTTTGGTCTCAAGGGTGGCGTCTATTTGGTAAACGAAGCCCTGAAAGAAGATGACACCGATTCCATGAAGGATGGCTGGGAAATGGTAGAAAATAATATGGGTAGGATTTCTGGTCTGGTTCTCGATCTGCTTGAGTATTCCAGAGAACGCAAGCCAGAATATGAAAAATGTTTCCCCAACCGGATTGCAGATGAGGTCTGTACGCTCATGGAAGCGAGCGCAAAAGAATATGATATAGAGATTATTAAAGATTTTGATTCATCCATAGGTGAAGCAATTATGGACCCTAAAGGTACCCATCGCTGTTTGCTTGACCTGGTTTCCAATGCAAGAGATGCCTGCATTCTCGATTCTGATGAAGAGAAAAAATGGGTAGTGCGAGTAAAAACACTTCTTGAAGCAGATGGCATGATTAGATTCGAGGTTTCTGATAATGGTTGTGGCATGGATGAAGAGGTCAAAAAGAAATTGTTTACCAGTTTCTTTACGTCCAAAGAGGGAAGGGGTACTGGGCTCGGGCTCCTGAATACTCAGAAAACAGTCAAGGAGAGTGGTGGAACCATCACTGTAAACACACAACTCGGAAGGGGATCGACGTTTACCTTACGGCTGCCATATAGGGATATAGCGACATCGGGAGCAACCGGAAAAGAGAACACTAAATTTAAGTGAAGAAATACTATAAGGAGGATACATCATGAAGAAGGTTCTTACTGTTGACGATGATGTTGATATTAGAAAGGTTGTTTCAAAACTTGTGGAAAAAAGCGGCTATGAAGCCATTGAAGCCAAGAATGGTGTAGAGGGCATGAGTGCGGTCAGGGAGAATAAACCGGATTTGATTATTTTAGATATGTTGATGCCAAAAGAGAGTGGAATCAGGATGTATCATGAATTAAAGACCGAGGAATCTTTAAAAAGTATTCCTGTAATCGTGCTCTCTGCTATACCCCAAAAAAGCTTCCTTCGTTCCCAGAGAGTATTAGATGAATTTGCTGGTCAATCTGTGCCCGAACCCGAAGCTTATATTGAAAAGCCAGAAGAACCCCAGGAACTAATCGCATTGATGAAAAAAATTTTAGGATAAAAAGGCTTACCTATAAGAAATCTGCCGATTATACAGCGACTTGTATAAATAAAGCCTTTTTATCCTGTCAAAAAATCCTCCTTTTAGGTTTGAAGCTCAGATAGATTTTCATAAAAGTCCAGCGATTCTGGATTTTTTAGGGCATCCCTGTTGAGGACTTCTCTGCCATGTATAGTATTGGTAACAGCACTCTCAACCTTCTTCATATTGAGGGTATAAGGTATGTCGGGTGTTTCAATAATCTTGGCTGGAACATGTCGTGGGGAGGCATTTGCACGTAGGGTCTTTTTGATCTTGTTTTTTAAATCATCTGTGAGCGTATAACCCTCAGCAAGTTTAACAAAGAGAATAACCCTTTGATCTCCCTCCCAGTTTTGTCCTATTGCCAGACTATCATCGATTTCTTCCATTTGTTCCACTTGGTTGTATATTTCGGCGGTGCCTATACGCACTCCGGAGGGCTTTAGCACTGCATCAGAACGACCATAGAAAGTTATTCCACCTGTTTCACTGTTCATCTTAATATAGTCCCCGTGGCGCCATATATTGGGATACACATTAAAGTAGGCATCTTTATATCTCTTGTTGCCTGGGTCATTCCAGAAGTAAAGGGGCATAGAAGGTGCAGGCGCCTCACACACAAGTTCCCCCTCTTGGTCAAGCACGGGATTTCCATTTTCATCATATACATTTATCTTCATGGCCAGGGCCGGGAACTGCAGTTCTCCTGCATATACAGGGCTTATAGGGCTTCCTGTGCAAAAGCATCCATTAATATCTGTACCCCCTGCAGAGGAGTTGAACCAGAGATCTTTTTTGATCTCATCATATACATACTCGAAACCTTCAGGCGACAGTGCTGAGCCTGTTTGCCATATTTCTTTTAATGATGAAAGATCATATTTCTTTCCAGGCTTGAGACCTTGACTTTGGATAAATGTGATATAGCTTGCACTGGTGCCAAACATGGTGACCTTTTCATCTTCAATTAATTTCCACATAGCATCTGCGTTCGGATAGTTGGGATTGCCATCATATAAAAGAAGTGTATTTCCTGTGGCCAGAGAGGTTAACATCCAGTTCCACATCATCCAGCTACAGGTAGTAATAAAGAATTGAATATCATCCCGTTTTAGATCGGTGTGCAGTATCAATTCTTTCAGCTGATTAATAAGAATCCCCCCTGCCCCCTGAACGAGACATTTTGGCTTTCCAGTTGTTCCGGAAGAAAACATGATAAAGAGGGGATGATCAAAGGGTAATTGTTCGAACTGAATTTCAAGCCCACTTTCTTGTGATAAAAAATCATCGAAATATACAGAGTTCGGAATATTACTGATATCGGGCTTATCTGCTGTATACGAGGTCACAATAACCTTTTCAATTGATGGTATCCCCTTTGTTATCTCGGCCGCATTGTCAAGAGAATTAAAGGCCTTAGCCTTATAAAAATATCCATCAACCGTGAATAAGACCTTGGGTTCAATTTGACCAATGCGATCTATAGCAGCGCCTGAACCGATATCTGTGGCACATGAGGACCATGTAGCGCCAATACTTGTAGCAGCAAGCATTGCGATAGCCGTCTCCATCATATTCGGCATGTATGCAGCAACACGATCTCCTGGGGAAACTCCCATCTCCCGGAGTGCTTTTGCAAGGCGCGCGACTGTATCATAAAGTTCTGCATAGGTCATTTGAGCTGTTTTTTGGGTCTCTCCCCTGAAAATAAAAGCTGTATGATTATCTCTATATCTTAGAAGATTTTCAGCAAAGTTTAATGTTGCACCCTCAAACCATTTTGTCCCTGGCATCTTTGTTAGATCATCTACTATTGAATCATAAGAATTGGAGTATTTTATATCTGCAAAGTCCCAAAAAGATGCCCAAAATTCAGGAATATTTTCAATAGACCATTGATAGAGAGCACGATATTCCGTAAAACTAGTTCCATATTTGTTGTTAATAAATTGGATGAATTTGTACATATTCGAATTTTTGATCCTCTCCTCTGTTGGTTTCCATAAAAGCTTTGCCATACTATACCTCCTTTGAACGATATTTTTTGTTGTTTTTCAAAAAGAAAAAAACGTGACACAATTGTTAAGAAATTATTTTCTTAATACGTTGATTTTTATTCTTTTCCTTTTGTCTTGACTAAAAAAGATAATTAGATTAAACGTAACCACCTATAAATTAAAAAGTGAAATTAATCAAGGAAAGATTCATTTTCTTAGCTCTTTATATGGTTAAGAAGATCGGTAAATAAAATACTTTTATCTTTGCTGGGAGTTACCGCTTTATAGATGAGGGGCCGATGAGCTTGTGATTGAAAGGAATGTTTTATAAATGGATGAATCAAGTGGGATCATTAAGGAAATAAAAAAGAAAGTTAAGGATTTACGGGCAAGAGGATTTAACCTTTATCCGTCCGGTTTTAAAAGAGATATCACTATAGAGGAAGTGGTACGCCGTTTTGCTACGATGGATAATGATGAACTTAATGAGGTGCATGATACCTTCACTGTGGCCGGCAGGATTATGTCTATTCGGAATTTTGGTAAGGCAGTTTTCATCCATATCAAAGATGGAACTGGTCAACTTCAGGCATATATACGGAAAGATAAGGTTGAAGAGGAGAATTTTAAGATCATCACATTTGTAGACATTGGCGATCATGTGGGAATAAGCGGTCGTTTTTTTAGGACTAAGACAGATGAATTGACCATTTTGGCATCTTCCTTTGTTCTTCTGACCAAGGCTCAAAGCCCATTACCAGAAAAATACCATGGATTGGTAGACATAGAAACGAGATATCGCCAAAGGTATCTTGATCTTATAGTTAATGATAATGTTAGACATACCTTCATCCTGAGAAGTAAAATAATCCATGCTATACGAGAATTTCTTGAAAGACAAGGCTTTATAGAAGTTGAGACCCCTATGATGCAATCGATCCCTGGTGGTGCTACAGCCAGGCCGTTTAAAACATATCATCAATCATTAGGGATAGACCTTTATTTAAGAGTAGCCCCGGAGCTTTATTTAAAAAGGCTTGTAGTAGGAGGTTTGGAGAAAATTTACGAATTAAACAGAAATTTTCGAAATGAAGGAATTTCCATTAACCATAATCCTGAATTTACCATGCTTGAATTTTATGTTGCTTATGCAACATATGAAGATTTGATGGACTTAACAGAAAACCTTTTCTCATATCTTTTGAAAAAACTTTTTGACAAGTTAGTGATTACATACCAGGGTAATCTTATAGATTTTACTACCCCATGGCCGAGGATCTCACTCACTGATTCCTTGAGAGATATTGGTGGCATAGATGAGAGTACTCTTTTTGATAGTAAGGCATTACGTAATTTTGCCAAAGCAAAAGGAATTGATATAGAGGATAATGAAGAGCTTGGAAGGATATTAGCTAAACTTTTTGACCATATTGTTGAACCAAAATTGATCAAGCCCACCTTTATCATTGACCATCCAATAGAAATCAGTCCCCTTTCCAGGAGAAAGGAGGATAATCCCAAGATTGCGGAAAGATTTGAATTGTTTGTTGGTGGAAAAGAGATTGCAAATGCCTTTTCTGAGTTAAATGACCCAGATGATCAGCGAGAGAGGTTTGTTAAGCAGGCACGTTTAAGGGATTCAGGTGATGAAGAGGCCCTCTTCATGGATGAGGATTATATAAAGGCATTGGAGTATGGTTTGCCACCTACAGCAGGGGAAGGAATTGGAATAGATAGATTAGTTATGGTCTTAACAGATTCAGCTTCCATCAGGGATGTTATCCTTTTTCCCCAAATGAAGAGGAAGTAAAATAAGGTCGGAATATCTTTATTAATCGTAAAAAAAGTTTAAAGGTAGCTACGGTGTTTCATTCAAAAGGGAGCAATGAGGAATTGGGTTAGGTATTATTTACTCCAGCTATAACGCTTTAATAATAAAGAACCCTTGCTTATAATAAATTAGTGATAGCGTGTTGGGCACTCAAAACGCAAGAAGGCACAGGAATGGTTTTTTCATCCATACCCTTTGCTACAGCACTCCATTACTCCAGTATTCTGCCGTAATCTTGTGGGAAGGAGCAAAGCGGAGCTAAATGCTATGTCTTTTGAAACATTTTTTTCTTTCAGATACTTAAAAGCAAAGAGAAAACAAGGGTTTATCTCTATCATAAGTGGTATTTCCATTTTAGGAATAATGATAGGGGTCATGGCACTGATTGTAGTATTAGCAGTTATGAATGGTTTTAGAGAAGATTTGATGAAAAAGATACTCGGTGTAAACTCCCACTTGCTGATTTTAAGCTATAATGCTGGCATTGGGGATAAAGAAACTGTTATAGATAAAGCTTTGAAAGTAGATGGTGTTCTTTCAGCGACTCCATTTATTTACAGTGAGGTAATGATTAAACATGCTGGCAATATTTCGGGGGCTATTTTGAGGGGTTTGGATCCAGCAACAGCTGGGACAGTAATCAATATTGATTCTATGATAAAACAGGGCTCACTTAATGTTTTAAATACATCTGATCAGGGCATTATAATTGGTAGTGAGTTAGCAAAACAGATAGGAGTAGTGCCGGGAGATAATATAACGCTGGTATCACCCATAGGGAAATTGACGCCGTTAGGGAGAGTAGCAAATGAGGATACCTATACAGTAATGGCCCTTTTTGAATCCGGCATGTTTGAATATGATAGCAAAATGGCTTATCTCTCTTTGGTCGATGCTCAGGATTTTCTATCCATGGGTGATGAGGTAACTGGTATAGAATTAAAAGTTAATGATATAAACAAGAGTGACAAGATAGGCAAGATTGTGCAGGATGAACTTGGCTACCCTTATTGGACTAAAGACTGGAAGATGATGAACAGGAGCCTATTTTCTGCCTTAAAGCTTGAAAAGGTGACTATGTTTATTATTCTGATTATGATAGTGCTCGTAGGGGCACTTAATATCATTAGTTCATTAGTTATGTTAGTTATGGAAAAGACTCGTGATATCGCTATACTAAGGACTATGGGGGCTTCATCCAAAAGCATTATGTCTATTTTTATCTTTCAGGGTCTATTTGTCGGTCTTATCGGCACATTTTTAGGCCTCATATCTGGATCTTTTCTATGTCAGGTTCTTGCAAGGTATCAATTTATTAAGCTTCCCCCCGATGTTTATTATATAACTACCCTACCTGTTAAAATGGAATGGTTAGATGTTGTCTCAATTGCATTGGCTGCAATAGTTATATCTTTTATTGCCACTATTTATCCTTCCTGGCAGGCATCTAAAGTAAATCCCGTAGAGGCATTAAGATATGAGTAGGTAGGAAACCCATGCTCAGGATAGAAAATATTTATAAATCCTTTGAAAATAATGGCAAGACGATCCAGGTACTCAAAGGGATTACCTTGCACGTACTTCAGGGTGAATCTTTTGGTATTATAGGGCCTTCCGGGTCAGGCAAGTCTACCTTGCTTAATATTATGGGAACATTAGAGCCACCATCTAAGGGCAATGTTTTTTTTAAAGATCTTGATGTCTATCAAATGGATGAGGAGGGCCTTAGTAAGATTAGGAACCAGGATATAGGTTTTGTGTTTCAACTCCATCATCTTCTCCTTGAATTCAATGCTGAGGAAAACACTATGATACCAGCACTTATTTCTGGATATAGCAAGGCTAAAGCAGCTGAAATGTCTTCAGCCATACTTTCTCAGGTTGGCTTGAAAGATAGATTGAAGCACAGGGTGGGAGAGCTTTCTGGAGGAGAACAGCAGAGAGTGGCGATTGCCAGGGCCCTAGTGATGGGCCCCAAACTTCTTTTGGCGGATGAGCCTACAGGAAATCTTGATAAGTCAACAGGTGATGAGATAACAAAACTGTTACTTTTCCTCAATAAAAGCAGAGGGTTGGCCTTAATTATAACTACTCATAACCTAGAGCTGGCAAACAAGATGTCGAAGCAGTTGCAATTAGTTGATGGCAGGCTTGGATGATTCAAAAAAAACTCCCTTATTTTAGCCATATAGTTAGACCCCTTTTATTTTTTTTATTGTTCCTTCTTTTTTTGATGCCTACCAATGTGATGGCACTGTTATCAGAGATGATAGCGGTTCTTCCTTTCAAGATTTATATGCCGGGGCCTGCGGATAATCTTGCCGTAGTCCTTCAGGAGATGTTAACAACAAGACTCGCGAACGAAGGATTAGAGCTTATCAATCCCTCAACGATAAATACGGGCGAACTATCTCGAATAAAAGTTTCAGATCTAGATATTTTAAGAAGGGTGGGAAGAGAAAAGGAAATAGATTGGGTAATCAAAGGGAGCCTTACTCAGATTGGAAAGAAAATCAGCCTCGATCTTACCATTATTCCTACATCAGCGAACAAAAGACCTTCCTCTATATTTGTGGTGGGGGACGGAATAGATAAATTAGATCAGATCTTAGAAAAGGCAGTAGTAACAGCAACAAACCGAATTAAAGGCATTATACAGGTAGATTCAGTCTTTGTGGAAGGAAACAAGAGAATAGAAACAGATGCCATCCTTGCCGTTATTGAGAGTCGGAAAGGGACGAAATATGACCCGGCCGCGCTCAATAAGGATCTTAGATCCATATACGAGATGGGTTTTTTCGAGGATATCCAGATAGACACTGAGGAGATTCCTGGTGGAAAGAATGTTACGTTCAGGGTCAGTGAAAAGCCATCAATCACGAAGATTACACTATTAGGTACAGAGAGGATTGACCAAGAGGATCTTATGCAGGTCTTGGGTATTAAAAAATACTCTATTATGAACAGGAATGCTATCAAGGATAGCGTTAAGAGGTTAAAAGACCATTATCACCGAAAAGGATTTTATCATGTTGATATAAAAGAAAGGATTGAGGAATTTCCCAACAATGAAGTCGCCCTCATTTATCAGATAAATGAGGGGGATAAGGCCTATATAAGGGAGATTAGTTTTGAAGGGAATAGTGCATTTGATGATGATGATTTGAAAGACATTATGGATACAAGTGAAAAAGGTTTTTTCTCTTTTTTTACGCAATCTGGCCATTTGGATAAAAAAAACCTAGATAAAGATATCTTTAAGGTTGAATCATTTTATCAGAACAAAGGATATATAAATGCAAGGGTAGGTGAGCCAGAAATAACTTACAAAGAAGATGAGGGTCTTAAAATTACGGTTACTATTCATGAAGGCACTCAATATACTGTTGGTAAAGTTATGCTTCAGGGAGATCTTATCAAAGATGTTGATGAACTTTACCAATCGCTTAAAATAACAAAAGAGGAAGTCTATAACAGAGAAGTTATCAGGTCTGATACATTATCTTTACGTGAAATTTATTCCGATAATGGCTATGCCTTTGTTGATATTTCTCCTGATATTAAAAAGAATGATAAACAGCATAAGGTTGATATTACCTATAACATTGTTAAGGGGAAAAAGGTTAGATTTGAAAGGATTAGAATAACCGGAAATGATAAAACCAGGGATAAGGTTATTCGGCGAGAACTAAGCGTTATCGAAGGTGGATATTTCTGTGGGGGAAATTTAAAGAGAAGTACTCAGAATCTTCATCGTCTGGGTTTTTTTGAGGAAGTGGAGGTTAATACAAAAAAAGGAAGCAGTGATGAGGAAATGATTCTTGATATACATGTCAAGGAGCGACCAACCGGCATGCTTTCCTTTGGTATTGGGTATAGTTCAGTCGAACATACTATAGGGACACTTCAAATATCACAAGAGAACCTATTTGGCCGGGGTCAATCCATATCAGCCAAGGCATCCACGAGTAGCAAAGCCACGAGGTATACCTTAAGTTTTATCGAGCCATGGCTTTTTGATAAGCCGTTATCAGGAGGCATTGATCTTTATGACTGGGAATACGAGTATGACGAATATACCAAGGAAAGTAGGGGGGGTAAGTTAAAATTTGGTTTTCCTTTAAGGTTTGATTTTACAAGGGGGACAATTATTTATACCTATGATGATTCTTTTATCTCTGACGTCTCAGAAGATGCATCTCAAGAGATTAAGGATGTAGAAGGAAGTAATATTACCAGCAGTCTGACGTTTGGTGTTTCCAGGGATAGCAGAGATAAACGCTTTAATGCAAAAAAAGGCTCTGTTAATTCCCTTACAGTGGAATATGCAGGAGGATTCTTAGGGGGAGATAACTATTTTACTAAATATCGGGCCAGATCAGCCTGGCTTTTTCCTTTTTTCTGGGATACAGCATTTTCTGTGCAGGGCAGATTGGGTTATATTGATCAGAGGCCAGGAGGAAAATTGCCTGTTTATGAAAAGTTCAGATTAGGAGGGATGAATACGGTTAGAGGATTTGAATATGGCGATATTTCACCTATTGATCCGATTACAGGCGACCGGATAGGTGGAGAAAAGATGATGTGCTATAATGTTGAGTGGCGGTTTCCCCTTGTGCCGGAACAAGGAATAGTAGGTGTCTTATTTTTTGATGCCGGGAATGTTTTTCCGAGTGAGGAAGACTATACTTTTAGTGGAATTAGGATGGGTGCTGGTGCAGGAATCAGGTGGTATTCACCTATGGGGCCTCTAAGATTGGAATGGGGCAAAAATCTTGATCCAAAATTTGATGAGCCTTCGAGCAATTGGGAATTTTCTATCGGGACACCATTTTAGCATTTGCTGTGTTGTTATTACTATTTTGTCCTGAATAATGAACTACCCCGAAGCAGAGCTGCGAGGAATTCTTTTGATTAAATAGATATTTTCTTTTTTGCCTATAGTCTATATGGCTGGAGGGAAAATTTGTACCTCGAGGTTATAGTGCATACGTGAAGAGGCTGGGATTCAGCGATTTTATTGCATGAGAGATTATTACTGCGATTAAGGTCAAAGGTCTTTGAACGTTAAGCCTAAATCTAAAATAACACACGCCAAGGATCTAAGCATGGATGCAGGTTGGAGATATTAAAAATGGTACTGCTAAGAAAGATCAGGAGAGATTGTTTATGAAACGTTGTATACGCTTGAGGGCATTCTTTAAAGTTTCCCGGTTGACTGTAAGTGCTATGCGAAGGCAACCTTTACCAGAGGGTCCAAATGCCTCTCCAGGAACAACTACGACCTGTTCCTTATCCAATAAATCCAAGGCAAACTGGCGGCTATCTTGTGTAATTTGGCTGATATCAGGGAATATGTAAAAGGTGCCTTTAGGCCTGTGCACCTTCACACCGGGCAACCCTTGTAAAACTTCATATGCCTGATCACGGCGCCTGCGGAATTCTTCAACCATCGTATTGACTCCTTCTGGGTCAAACTGCAGAGCGGCCAGAGCAGCACGTTGGGAAACCGATGGAGCGCACGATGTAGTGGAACTCACCACTTTGATCATGGCCTCAATGAGCCATTCCGGCCCAAAAGCATATCCTATACGCCAACCAGTCATAGCAAAGGATTTGGAAAAGGAGTGAACCACAACCGTCCGTTCTCTCATTCCTGGCCGTGTTCGGATAGATTCGTGTGTCAATCCATCAAAAAGGTGCCTTTCATAAACTTCATCACTCAATACCAGCAAATCCCTTTCTACCACGATACGGGCAATATCATCCATGATTTCAGCAGAAATGACAGATCCTGTTGGGTTGTTTGGAGAGTTTAAGAGCAATACTTTGGTTTGTGGAGTAATTGCTGCTTCTATGGCGTGAGGGATTGGCACAAAGGCATTTTCAAAAGTGGTCTCAACAGGCACAGTCCTTCCACCAACCCATTCGATATGATGTTGGTATGGTGGAAAATAAGGATCTGGTACAAGGACTTCATCACCGGGGTTTATTACTGCACGAAAGAAAGAGGTTAAACCTCCCACTCCTCCGGTAGTCACGACAATCTGACGAGTTGGAATGTTTTCGCCGAGGCGCTCATGCAGATACACCTGAATTGCGTTTAGCAATTCAGTATCTCCCTGCGATTGAGTATAGTGTGTGGCACCTTGAATCGCATCCTCAAGTGCCTGATTGCATATCTCTCTGGGAGTGGTAAAGTCAGGCTCACCGATTCCTAAGGAAATGTAGTTTTCATACTGCGTGGCACGTTGCCACATTTCTCGAATACCGGAAAGAGGTATTTGACTGACAACATCTGAAATTTTGGATTTCATAATAATCATATCTATATCAAAAAATATAAAATTTTGTCAAATACAAAAATCTCTATTTCATCATTGTGATGATCTGAGACCTGGTTTGCATAACCCCTATTGATCTAAAGACTATGGGCTTTTTCAGGATGGTGAAAATCGCCGGGTTTTTCAAAGGTCTCAATCTTATCGACATAGCATACTGTTTCCTCTTTATACCAACCATTCACCTTTGAACCAACTAATTACCGAAAATTATTATTGCCTTCAGGGTAAGCTTTTCCATGGAAAAATCTCTTAGTTATATTGATTCAAGGGTATACTTCTGGATAAAGTAAATTATTTGAAAACCGCATTATTTTAGCAAACTTGTCAATTAAGCCCTAATCCAAAACCAGCCCTATCGTAACTCCAATACAGCTAAAAATATCTATTACAACCAACCCAACTGCTTTTTTTGTCCTTAGCCAGCTTATTGGAGTATCAAATTTACTAAATTTCTCTAACCATTTATAACGAAAGTCACTCTTGTCCAAAATCGGTTTTTTATTTGGACAAGAGTGAAAGTAAATATAAAAATAGTCGTATCCCTATGATCTTTCGCCCTGGAATCAGAACCCCATTGTAATGATTTTAGATAGTTATGGCCAAAATGGCCAGGTTTCGGGGTTCATTTGAACCCTCATTTCACCTATGACTGTCGGATACAGGTTTAAAAATTTTTGACAATTTTAGATTAATTATTATATTCCTTGATTATAGTAAAAAAATAACTGAAGTAAATTACACCACGTTACTTGCTGTTGAATCATTGGACAGGCTACCACCCTTGCAGCTTTGTCCTTTAATAGGTTTTCTGATTTTCAATCAATACTTTCTAGCTTGTCGAGGTTTAGCATGGCTGCAGTGCAGGTATTACCATTTTATGGAATCCAAAAAGGTCTTTGAGACTTTAATTGTGTGTGATCAAAAAAATGCTTTGTGCTTTTTATATATAAATAATAAAAACTACCTCACAGAAAAGCAGGAGGGTATTTCGGAATATTCATAATGGCCCTAAAGGGCAGAAAATGAAAAACTTTTCTGACTTGAGCGGATTAAAACATTGTTTGTTTAACGATCACCCGGGAGAGAGCTTTTAAACCAAAGGAACATTCTTGCAGATTTTCAAACTCCACCGGCTGGAATATTGCGGCACATTATGAAAAGATTTACCGATGTCGGATCTTAAGCAGCGCCAAATTTTTCTTAAAATGCGGAGGCACTATGGAAATAAAAGAAATTACCTTAGAAGAATTAGATGTTGAGACATTTATTGCGGAAAAAATTGAAGAGATTTCTTCAACTATCGGTGATGGGGTGGCTATCAATGCCCTATCTGGGGGTGTTGACTCATCAGTTGTAACAATCCTTGGACACAAGGCATTAGGAGATCGATTTAGAAGTTATTTCATTGATAATGCCCTTATGAGAGAAGGGGAGCCCCAGTATATTGTTTCAATATTCAAAAACTTAGGAGTAACTGTTGAACTTATCAATGCCAAAACCATCTTTTTTGAGGCATTAAAGGACCTCACCGACCCAGAAGAAAAAAGAGAGGCTATCACTCGGTCATTTTATAAAGATACCTTTGCTCACTTAGTGAACGAAACCGGTGCGAAATATCTTCTCCATGGCACTAATTATACAGACATCGAAGAAACTGTTGCTGGAATCAAACGGCAGCATAATATCCTTGAGCAGCTTGGAATCGATCCAGAAAAAATGTATGGATATAAAATTTTAGAGCCATTGATTCAACTGCGTAAATCAGCGATTAGAAAGGTTGGTAAATCCCTTGGTTTACCGGAGGAACTTTTTAACCGGCCTCCTTTTCCTGGACCCGCACTGGCAACAAGAATAATTGGAGAAGTTACACCTGAAAGGGTAACAATTTTACGAGGGGCTACCAAAATTGTTGAAGAAAACCTATCAACTAGTGGAGCATTCCAGTACCTGGCTATTCTCCATGAGGACAAGGTCACTGGTATAAGGGAAGGAAAAAGAGACTATGGCTTGCAAATTGAGGTCAGATGTTGGGAGAGCAAAGATGCGAAAATAGGGGAACCCACTAGACTCCCCTATGATATCCTAGAGCGGTTAGCTGATCGCATAACAACGGAAGTGCCCGGGGTTGTCAGTGTTACATATAATATAACCAAAAAACCACCTTCCACCATAGAGGCGATTTAGATCAGTTTCTTCCGGATATGATGTCGAGTTAAATCATCTTCAATCGGGACCCACAAAATGCTATATTTTAAACCCTTTACAAATTGTTCGTACAGAAAATTAATTGAGAGAGGATGAGCTTAACATTGACTCATAGTATTTGAATGTTTAACAATTTGCTATGATTAAAAAATAATATAAAGGTGATATGAAAAATATTGATAAGCGTTATTTGAATAAGGGAATCGATAATTTCAGAAAATCAATGATCCTTGTTCTTGGCGATATTATGTTAGATAGATTTATATGGGGAAATGTCTCAAGAATCTCTCCTGAAGCCCCTGTACCGGTAGTGGAAGTTAAGCATGAAACCGCTATGTTGGGTGGTGCTACTAATGTTGTTAATAATCTCATCTCCTTAGGTGCGAATGTGATGATGTGTGGAGTTTTGGGAGGTGATCCTACAGGAAACGAGATAATTTCACAATTACATGAATTAAATGTTGATACTGCTGGTATTGCTATAGAACCGGATAGGTCGACGAGTGTAAAAACAAGAATTATAGCCCATGATCAACAGGTTGTAAGGTATGATCGGGAAAATAAAATACCATTAAAACCAAAGTCTGTTAAAGGTATTCTCGATTTTATTCATAAGAAAAAGGGAAATCTTTCTGCCATTATAGTCTCTGATTATGGTAAGGGTGTTATATCACGCCAGCTTCTGAATGGTTTAAAAAACATAACATCAGATTATAATGTTCCAGTAACTGTAGATCCATATGTTAAAAATTTTCCGCTCTACAAAGATGTAACTGTAATCACGCCCAATCATACTCAGGCAGGAGAAATAGCAGGGCTGGAAATTAGTAATGAAGAAGATCTCAAGAAGGTAGGGCAAAAATTATTACATAATAAGAAATGTAAAGCCTTGTTGATTACCAGGGGTAAGGATGGTATGACCCTCTTTGAAGAAGAGGGAAGGGTAACGCATATAAAATCTATCGCGAGAAAAGTATATGACGTGACTGGTGCTGGAGATACAGTTATTGCTACGCTTACCCTTGGTATAGCTGGAGGGCTTGATATAAAATCTGCTGCCTATCTATCTAATCTTGCAGGAGGTATCGTGGTTGGCGAGATAGGAACGTCAACGGCAAAAATTGATAATCTTAAAGAGTTGATTGACTCCCATATTTAATATTCGTTGACTGTTGTTTGTTGCCTTTTAAAATCAACTAATCACTGGCATCAACTAACTACTTACATCACCAATGAGCACTCCTCAGGAAGAAAAAAAGGTAAAAATGATAACTAGTATCTTTTCTCGAGAAGAGAAATTGATACAGAAGGCTATTATGCAAATGAAGATATTATTCGGTCCAACGGACTGGATAAGCGAGACATTTCCTTTCAACAGAACACGATATTATGCAAAAGAAATGGGATGGCCACTTTATAGAAAATTTATATCGTTTTCCAGGCTTATTTACCCAGATTCTATTGTCGATATCAAGTTGAAAACCAATAAAATTGAAAATGAGCATCGGTTTAATAAAAAAAGGCAGATTAACATTGATCCAGGCTATATATCTTTAGAAAGACTAGTTCTTGCTACCGGAAAAAATTATACCCATAGAATATATTTAACAAAGGGAATATATGCAGACCTCACACTTGTCTTTCAGGCAGGTACCTTTCATCCTTTATTATGGACATATCCTGATTATAAAGATGAAGCAATCATTAGTTGTTTTAATGTGGTAAGAAATAATTATTTACAACACCTAAGACAAAAGGAGCAATAGACGGATAATCATGCTTAAAAGTATGACTGCATATGGCAGTGCTGAATCCTTAAAGGATAATTTTGAGTTTATTGTAGAATTACGGTCAGTAAATTATCGATATAGAGACATTATAGTAAGACTTCCTCAAAGCTTGCAAATATTTGAGGAAAAGATCAGGGCTATAGTATCTTCTACAGTTAAGAGAGGCAGAATTGAAGTTTCCATCCAGATTAAAAATAACGGAGATGAAGGTGTACAATTTGAATTAAACAGGCCATTGGTAAAGGCTTATATAAAGGTTTTCAAAGAGCTGAATGAGGAACTTGAATGTAATCAACATATCGATCCATGTTTTTTCTCTCAATTAAAGGATATTATTATTACTAAACAGGATAGTATGGATATAGAATATATATGGTCTGATTTAGAAGAGGTTGTTAATAAAGCCGTGCGCTCAATGGAATCTATGAGAATAAATGAAGGTAGGGCCTTGGAGAAGGATTGTTTAGAACGATTAAATAGGATCAAGGAATATATTGATGAAATAAGAACTAGGACCATGGTAATCGTTGAAAGCTACAGAGATAAATTAATACAGAAAATTAATAAATTAATAAAACCCATTGAAGTAAATGAAGATCGCGTACTACAAGAAGTAGCTTTAATGGCAGATAGATCTGATATTACAGAAGAGCTTGTTAGAGTAGAAAGCCACTTAGAGCAGTTTAGGAATTTCATGAATCATGATGATGTGATTGGAAGAAAGCTGGATTTTTTATTGCAGGAGATAAATAGAGAGGTTAATACAATGGGATCTAAGGCGGCGGATTCCTTTGTTTCTCAGCATGCGGTAGAAATTAAGTCTGAATTAGAAAAATTGAGAGAGCAGATTCAAAATGTGGAATAATAATCTAAAAATATTAAGTTTTTTCTGATGCAAATCTGCCTGCCGTTTAGCACGAGATCCTGCATCCTATGCCGTTAGATATGGGAGATAAAGCTTATGGATCCAATTTTACTTAACATCGGCTTTGGGAATGTGGTTATATCAAGAAGAGTAGTAGCCATTATCTCACCAGCTTCAGCACCGGTTAGACGACTTCGTGAAGAGGCGAGAGATGACAAGAGGCTTATTGATGCAACTCAAGGCAGAAAAACTCGATCTGTAATTATAACAGATAGCAATCATGTAATACTATCTGCTATTCAATCTGAGACTATAGCACAACGATTTGCCCCAGATGGTACAATACGAAGTGAGGATTTGATATAAACGATGGAAGATTAAGTAAACTGACAGTAAAAGATATGAAAGAAAAAGGACAAATCTTTATAATTACCGCTCCCTCAGGCACCGGAAAAAGCACGATAATAAAGAATATAATAGAAAAGGATATGGAAGGAATTGGTTATTCCATTTCTCATACTACTCGAAAACCGAGAAAAGGGGAGGTTAGCGGGTTAGATTATCACTTTGTTGACAGAAACAATTTTGAAAAAATGATTGAGGATCATGCATTTGTTGAATGGGCCGTTGTCTATGATCACTTCTATGGCACTTCTATTTCAAGTATAAATCATGAATTATCCTCAGGAAAAGATCTTTTGATGGATCTCGACATTCAAGGGTCTCAGGCGATAAAAAGTCAATTTCCTGAGTCTTTATCAATATTCATTATTCCTCCCTCAATGGATATTCTCAAGGAGAGACTGCAAAAGCGAGCCACGAATGATACAATGAATATAGAGCTACGCTTAAATAAGGCAGTCGAGGAGATTCAAAGGTGCCGAGATTATGATTTCATTATTCTCAACGATGATCTAAGAAAAGCTATAAAAGAAATACAAGCGATCATTGTTGCACAAAGGGCCACCAAAAATAGACGGTTTCCTCTCATTAAAAAGATGTTCCACTTGTAAAAAGTAACTGTTGAGGTTATAAGATTCATCGTTCGCAGTTAACTTTCTTTCGGGATTAATATATGCCTGCTTGGATATAATTAAGCAGGGAAGCTGTGATGAATCTTAGGCCTTTAACTAAAACCGGTATGAAAAATACCTATAATTTATAGGGTTGAACATTTGCCCCAGGTTGTATGCGGCATAAATGCGGTTAAGGAAACCCTTAAGCATGGCAAAGAGATAATTGAACTCTTCATTGCCAAGGGGAAAAAGTTTGAACGGCTGCAAGAAATTCTCGATATCGCCAATCGGAGAAAAATACCAATCAGATTCAAAGACAGGTTTTATTTAGATCAAATATCATCTTCCGTATCCTCTCACCAGGGCGTAATAGCTATGGTAAGAAACTATCATTATATCCATTTGGATGATTTGATAGAATGTGCCATTGCTACTAGCAATAAAGCCCTTCTCATTGCCGCTGATCACATTACTGACACAGGGAATCTTGGGTCTCTAATACGAACAGCTGAATTTTTTGGGGTTCAAGGCCTTATTTTGCCAAAGGATAGATCTGCTTTAATAAACGATGCTGTTTATAAGAGATCAGCAGGCGGATCAGCGTATTTACCTGTAACCAAAGTGGTTAATTTAGCGAGGACTCTCAAACAATTAGCAGACAGAAATTTTTGGATAGTCGGGGCTGCAGGAGAAAGCAGCACGAATATCTATGAATTTGACTGGAATAGAAATCTTGTTCTGATAGTAGGAAATGAAAGTAAAGGATTGAGTAAGGTTGTCAGGGATCAATGTCATGATCTTGTGAGTATACCACGATTAGGAAATCTTACTTCTCTCAATGTATCCGTTGCCGCAGGAATTATACTTTCTGAAATAGTAAGGCAAAGGGGATAGATGTCAAATTTTCTAGAAAGATAATATAATATGGAAACAAACAAATAATCACGACAGTTCGTATCACAAATATGAAAGGATTCTTTGTTGGACACGCATCAGATTTTGAAGGATTAACAGGTGTTGCTGTTATACTTACACCTTCGGGCATGGCCGGTGGGATTCATAGAGGTCTAAATGTTTTCTTCCGAAAATATCATCAATCTCATATCTGGAAAATTTTTAAAGAGAATTAAATGGAAGGTAATTTCAGTGATCAGCTGATGAGAATAGCTAAGGCAGCCTGCTTAGGATTCATTGGCGCTACCGCAATGATTCATATAACGGTACTTTTTATACCAATCTCTAGAGATTTTGAAAATAGGTATCTTGGTGAAAGACATCCTGAATTTGAGACAGCAACATTATTAATTATTGGGTTTCTGACGTTAATTATGGAACCATTAACCTATATAGTAAACTTGGCAGTATCTTTAGAAAAATATGGTTCCATCGCTTTTCTCTGGCTTGCACCTGTGTGTATTACTCAATCATATGCATTTGTCAGGTGGACTTTCAGAAAGAAATTCTGAGCAATGGATTGAGAGCAATGAAATATACCTGTGTAGATTATCGCTCTGAGATGAAACTTTTGGGCCTAAAAAGAAGATTAAAAGAAGACCATCTAACTAAAAAGGAAAGGGCTCAAATAGTTCAAGAGATTAAGGAATTGGAAAAGGAGATGCAAATGAATTAGGGTACTTTCTCTTTGGACTATATATGCTAAGATCAGCAAATCTATGACAGGTAAACAGTATAAATTTATCATTACAGCTTTTGTTAACTTCCAATCAGACATCGTGCAACATTTTCCCATTGCCCATTATTCACCCAGAGGAACTTTTCCATAAAAAGCCTGTCGCTTTTATAATATGCACCTTTTTTGTGGCGCTGTAGAAACTTGTTGAATTGGCTAGGTCCCCCATTATACATGGCATAAATCACCATTGCGAGCAGCTTGTCATCCAGTGAATTTTTGGGACCCATTTTTTCCATATTTTTCAATGCATATCTGTTGAAATATAGAGCTGCAATTTCACAACCCGCCTTGGCGTTGTAATGTATATCCCACCGTAGGTAATTCTGATCATACATACCATTCCACACACGCTCGTTTATTTGCATGAGCCCGACTGATGTACCATTATAGGATCTAAGGTAAGTCACTTTATTATTTTCTACCTTGAATTGTCGGTAGCAGCTTTCTTGCCACGCGGTTGCAAGGATAATCAAGCGGAATAAATCATGGTATCTTTTTCCAATCTTTCCATTTTTCAACGCAGTATTGGAGGCATCTAATAAAAGCGATTTAGTTTTTTCAAGATACTGCGCCAGATTGTTTTTTGAGACTATCCATCTCCTAATACTGTCAGGCATCACTTTCTTAGTATTATATTCAGCCCATGCCGTTTTTAGAAAAAGCTGTCTAATTACATGGAGGAAGGTATCACGGTTTTCTTTAATGGCCTCTTCTGTATTGGGTGTAAGCTCAATTGCATTACCATCGAAAACCTGGTTTGGAACAGAAAGAGGTGGACCTAGTCCGAGCATCTCCCTGAGTTCACTGTTAACGCCCGGCTGGTAGGTGAGAATAACCGACTCTCCCTCACTTATCAATTTCAAAAGGCGAATCAGGCCATTTCGGCTGATTTCGATACCCAGGGTCGGACCTAAGGCATCCAATGCGATTAAGGCATCGGAAGCCGTAAAAAAAGCAAGGTAGTTCAAAACAGATTTAGATGGATCATCGCCTAGATGATTTCTAAAAACGGGTGATAATTGTTTCCATGCCGCTACAAATTGTTCCCGAACAAAATCCTGCACCCTGGCCCTCTCTGAAAGTTTATTGATAAATCGATGTCTTGTTTCTAGTAGGGTATTTAGTAGAATTTGGCGATCATCAACCGTTAGTGGCTCTCTTGAAAGTGATGTTACCATACGTACAAGAAATGCATCCCATACCTCCCAGGTCTTAGTAAACTGCACTATTTCCTCTTCCGAAATCGTGACTTCTTTGAAATCTTTATCACTCTCATAGATTTCTTCAATCTGTGTGAGAATATTTACCTGGATGGCATCAGGAGTTGTTTGAATTTTTCCAGGGTACATGCTTTCTATCATTTTTTGAGCCTGGGTATGTAAATCCGTTGGAAAAAGTGGCAATAAAAAGGACTGTAACTCCGATACCGGTGGTGCGAGATTAATGGTGATGTTATTTAAAGATTCATAGACCGATGTTTTAATATGGTTCCATATTATACCGGCAATTTTTGCAGGTTTGTGGTGCTTGTCATAGAGAATAGAATCAGTCGTATTGAAAGACAGGATCCATTGGTTATCAATCTGCGGTTTCTGCGATAGTAACAGATAACCTTCCCATTCAATAGGTATGTGGCAGCTATCAAAAAGGTACATACCAATGCGAATATAGATTCTTGTTTCAAAGAGAACATGTGAATCTTTTTCTGCAAACATTGGTTTCGATATACTAATTTTCAGGCATCCATCCTTATCGTCAACTAAAACGGCGGTTTGGCCGGGGTCAGTGAAGAAAGTCTTGACAACGAGTGACCTTAGCAGTTGGAAGTCAATGGATAAAGGTAAAGAAACAGTTTTAGGTAAGGCGTTACCAGGGAAAAAGAGAATAGCCATCAATAGGAAAAGAATCGAAAGAAAATACTTTACAGATTTTTTCATGTTGATAATTTTTGGGGCAGTTTGTGTGATTTCTTTTATCAGGTTTTTCAATTCCTCAGTAACGTAAAGATATTTGTTTGTTGCCTAAGGTATCAATTAATCTACCCTAAAAAAGTTCGTTCACCGTCAGGTCGATATCCCTACTGGGGGAAAGCGACTATTTTGCTTTCACCCATTCTTTTACCTTGCAAGATTTTTCTTTTGATCGCTTTATAATATCTTCAACATCTAAGGTAAGAAGCCTTCTATCTTCCATAACGATTTTGCCATCTATAATTGAATGTTTTACATCATGTCCACTCGCAGCATAGACAAGATGTGAATATGCATTATACATGGGAACAAGATGAGGCTTATTTGTATCAATCACTATCAAATCAGCCCTTTTCCCCACTTCTAATGACCCCGTAATTTTTTCCAGACCGAGGACTTTTGCGCCATCTTTAGTGGCCATCTTTATAAGAGTTTGGGCATTCATTACAGTAGGATCGAGGTTATTTACCTTATGTAGTTTTGCAGCCATATCCATCTCGCCAAAAAGATCAAGATTGTTGTTAGAGGCACATCCATCAGTACCCAGCCCCACTGGTATACCTTTCGCTATCATATCAGGAACAGGGGCTATACCCGAAGCAAGCTTCATATTGCTTTCTGGATTATGAACGATACATACATTATTCTCTGCAAGTAATTCTATTTCAGATTTGTTGATATAAACGCAATGATCTAGAATGAGGTGAGGACCCAAAAGACCAAGATCATTTAAGTGTTGAACCGGTCTTGTTTTAAATTTCTTTTCCACCTCAGTTACTTCTTCTTTCGTTTCTGCTAGGTGAAGAATTAGGGGAACCTCTTTTTTAAGGGCTAGATCATTTGCTTTACATAAAAGCTCCTCACCACAGGTGAACAAAGAATGTGGTTCAATTGCTATGTTTACTAAGGGATCCCCGGACCATCTTTCAATCAATTCATTTGTATACCTGAACCCGTTTTCCAATTCTCCGTAATTTGGTGACGGAAAATCATAGAGAACCTCGCCAACCATACTCCTCATCCCTGCTTCTTTCGCAGCACGTGCCACCTCCTCCTCAAAGAGGTACATGTCACAGAACGTTGTGGTCCCTGAGAGTATCATCTCAGCACATGCCAGGAGGCTTCCAACCCTTACAAAATCTTCATCCATTTTTCTTTCCACAGGGAATATGTAATTGTTCAGCCAATCCACAAGAGGAAGGTCATCCGCCAGTCCCCTGAATAAGGTCATCGGTGCATGGGTATGACTATTTATAAGGCCAGGTAAGATAAGGCCTCCTTGGATATCAAGTTCCTTTTTTGCCTTTATAGAACCTTTCTCATTGCTTCCTACATACGATATTGTATTTCGTGATATAGCTACCATTCCATTAGGAATAATTGTATTTTGATTATCCATAGTTAGGATAATCCCGCTATGAATCAAGATATCAGCCTCATTCATTTTTCTAAATCCTCGATAATTGCTGTAAGTAGTATGTTTAATGATTGAAAAGCCTTTTTGGCATTAGAAATCACCTCTTCAATTGAAGTGGGGGTCATGCAATCGGGAAGATTTCTATTAGTGATTACCGCAATCACCATTACCTTTAATCCGCAATGAACGGCAGTTATGACCTCATTAACGGTTGACATCCCTACTGCATCAGCACCTATGAGTCTGAAAAATCTCGTCTCAGCAGGAGTTTCAAGGCTTGGTCCTGTTATGCCAACATATATACCTTGGTTCAAAGTAATTCGTTTTTCTGTTGCCTTATCTTTGCATAATGCTATAAGATTCTTATCATAGGCAGCAGACATGTCAGGAAACCTTGGCCCCAATTCATCAATATTCTTTCCGATAAGGGGATTACCTCCGGTAAGATTTATATGATCTGTAACAAGCATCAATTCTCCTGGATTAAACAGGGGATTTAGTCCACCTGCTGCGCTTAGTACAACGAGGTATTTTGCTCCTAACTTCGCCATAACACGGATGGGAAAAGTAATTTCATTACTCGTATATCCCTCGTATATATGTAATCTTCCGTGCATAGCAATAATAGGCTTGTTTGCTAACATGCCAGAGACAAGAATTCCAGCATGGCTTATAGCCGTTGCTGCTGGAAAATAAGGAATCTGCTCATAGGGAATCTTAGTGTCAATTTCAATTATATCAGTAAGATTTCCAAGGCCGGTTCCCATGATCATTCCAATGAGAGGCTGATGAGCTATCTTATCACGTATAAATGTGGCTGCTTCAGTTATCTTTTTAACCATATCAATTCCTCAAACAATTCACTAAGAATTAGATTAGATCAACAATAAAGTCAACAGTGTTTATCAATATTTTCCTTGACCGTTGTGCGTTAGATTTTTAATATGCGTACATAATTGACTAATATACATGTCACCGAATCAAAACAAGTATCTTTAAATGAAAAAGGTTGAAATTTAATTCTATTACATTGATATATTCATTAATTTGTAAATTAACAAATGCCCTTACTAGTTAGGATTATTTATGTCTTCCATGATTGATGATTTTTTGGATCCAAAAATTTTTCCAGACAAAACGGAAAGCGTATCTCTCACTCAGACTCATATCTCTATCGTTTTTCTTGCAGACAAGTTTGTATATAAGATAAAAAAGCCTGTCAATTTTGGGTTTTTAGACTTTTCTACACTAAAAAAAAGGCTCTATTACTGCCATCAGGAGATCATACTGAATCGACGTCTGTCAAAAGATATATATGAAGATGTATTACCAATAACCTATGATGGAAAAAGTTATAGAATGGGAAGAGGGGAGGGCAAAATTGTAGACTATGCAGTCAAAATGAAAAGGCTTCCTGATGAAATGCTTATGAAATCGGTGTTTTTTCGAGGAGAATTAAAGAATGAACACTTAAAAAAAATTGCTGAAGTTCTTGCAGGATTTCATGGAACTGCTCGTAACACCTTGGATATAGATAAATTTGGCGAGCCAGAAATGTTCAAGGTTAATACAGATGAAAATTTTGCACAGATCCAGAAATATATTGGCACGACAATTGAGAGAAGAGATTATAGTACCCTCAAAAAATGGACTGATGATTTTTATAATTCGAATAAAACTCTTTTCATGGAGAGGATAAAGAATAAGAAGATACGGGACTGCCATGGAGATCTTCACATGGAGCATATTTGCCTTACAGAAAATCTTTCCATTTTTGATTGCATTGAGTTTAACAATAGATTTCGGTATACTGATAGTTTAGCTGATATCGCCTTCTTGCTTATGGATTTGGAATATTTTGGGGGGAATTCTCTTTCGAAGATATTTTGGGATCTATATCAACAATTAGCCAATGAGCAGGATGTGAATTCGTTGCTCAATTTTTACAAAATCTATCGGGCAATTGTTAGAGGGAAGGTGAACAGTTTTCAACTCGATGATGCAAGTATAGGAATGGAAAAAAAAGAAGAAGCCATGGACACCTCGAGAAGATATTTCAAACTCGCCAGGTCATATATAGGCTAAGTGGTAAGCAGGCGAAAGATTTATAACACAATTGCTTTTTTTGTCTGTTATAATGTATGGGATAAGCGGTTCACAGTCCACCATTGAAATGCCCTAACTGTCTATTAATAAAGGCGAGACCTTTGAAAAACCCGGCGATTTTCACCATCCTCAAAAAGACGATGGACTTTTTTGAAGTGACTGGTGGCTTCCGGCTCGTAGAGCCTCCCGCTCGGAGAGAAGGGTGCTGAAAAGACCAACCCGGGAGCCTCGGAGCTGAAAAAAAGCCCATCGTCTTTAGATCAAGAGGGGTTATGCAAAGGTCTCAAAGGGAAAATATATTGATCTCGTATTTCATTCGATATGTGAAAAAAGCTGACCTGAATCACGCCTTAGGCATCCATCAATAAAGCTTAGAAGATCAGTATACTATCACCTTTGAACCCCTAACCCAAACCTGACTTTGCATTGGCCAATTATCGAAATGCATATCTGGACATTCGATATGAGTTTTACTATGGCTCAATAGTCTTAATTCAAGGCAGGCTTGAACTCGAAACTCATACGCATACTATAGTAATAAGGTAATTATGAACGAAATTTTTGTAGATTTTATGAGAAGGGAGCTGAAACCTGAAACAGTGCTGATTGCATGCGGACTTCCAGCCTCTTACAAAACAGAAACCACAGAAGTTATAGCCAAAATTAAAGGCTATAAGATAATAAGGACAGATTTAATACGTCTTGAGGTTTTAAAAAATGAGGACATATTCGATGAGAAAGTCGCATCCAATATGGAAAAAAGGGAGCTTGTATACAATGAAATGTTTTCTCTTGCGGATGAGCTTGCAGGCAAAGATGAAGGAATTATTCTGGATGCAAC
>JAWOBA010000024.1:0-3954 GCA_046498285.1 Desulfatiglandales bacterium
AATATGCATTAATACAGGGTGTTAATGATTCGGCGGAAGAAGCTGTCGCTCTGGCAAATACGATCAGAGGTATGATATGCCATGTAAACTTGATCCCTCTGAATCCGACTAAGAAATTTGGCGAACAAGCAACAAGCGCAGCCCAAGCACTGAGGCGTATTGTTATAGGGCGTCGCCGTTACCAGGATAACCCGTTTGCCCCGGCATATTTCCGCCAGTTTTTCATAGGTAATAGTCGTTTCCGTGCGGAAACGGTGCGCTTCGTCAATGATGATATTGGTATATTTCTCCGTCCCTCTGTTTAAAAGATCGTCCAGTTTTCCGAGTGATTCAAAATCCGCGGGAACTCGAAAATCTGAAAACACATTGGGCCAGGAACCAGGATTGGATTTTTTCAAAAGAACGGGCGGTGCGATGACAAGGTTTCTGCCGTCCAGTTGCCCGGCCAGCATGGCTGAGATGTAGGTTTTCCCAAGCCCGACCACGTCTGAGACAAACACGCCGCCATATTCCATAAGAATTTTCTTGGCATTCAAAACCGCCTGTTCCTGGTATTCCAGTCTCTTGAACTCCTGGGGCAGATATTCTACGAATACCTCATCCGCCTGGCTGAGCTCATCCTTGAAGTATTCATAAAGGAATTTCAGGTAGAGCTGATAGGGCGATATGTTTTGGGTCAACCAGGTCTTGTTCTGAATCGTCTGCACATATTTCTCATTGACATCAACCGCGCTTTCCCACAATTCGTTGAATTTTTTCAAGGCAAAGTTGTAATCTTCGGGACGCTGCAACTCCACATTGAATTCCAGATTATCGACCAGGCCGGATTGCGTGAAATTGCTTGAACCGGTGATGACACGGCCGGTGTCGCGGTCGCCTTCTCGAAAAGTCATGATATACAGTTTGGCGTGGATCTTCTGAGAAGGGTAAGCCCTGATTTCCAGTTTCTCTTTTTTTATCCAATCAATAAAGGTATGCACGCCTTCTTCAACGTTTCTGTTGTCTTCGGAGTCGGCCATTTCGTTTTCAACAAGATCTTCGATTTCCTGTTTGGTTTCGGCATGGGAAAAATCAAAGACTGATTGTGGTTGCCTGTTTGCCTGCTCCAGCATGTCGAATGTTTGCCTGTTTGTGCCGATGCCGATCAGGATTCGTATTTTGTCGGTGTTGTCAAGAGCCGGATAGACAGCATAAAAACCGCTGGAATAAAAGTATCCAACGAGACAATCAAAAAAAGACGTATCCTTGATTAAAGCTCTGAATCTCTCTTTGAGGCTTTGATTCTCTTCGTTTGTTATAAATGACAGATTTTTATTCATATTTTTTGCGCCTTCAATTACCGGTATAACGGCCTGGCAAATAAGCGGCGGGGCTGATAATTTGAATTAAGGCTAGGAACTCTTACCCGTCCGCTTGATTTGCATTGTTAGGCTTCCATTCTTTTTGCGGCCAATTTCTTTCTCCAAAATCGTTATAAGGGCCTTGATATCCAATTTTTAGAAAAATCAACTTATGCAAAAGTGTTAAAACCGAATACGTTTTATCTGCTTTGTCCTGAGTATTCAATTTTGAATCATCCGGATGTGCAAAATGATTTCGTATTGCCTTCCAATTATCATAATCTGTTATTGTAATTGGCGTTTTATTAATAAGATATCTTAACCTATCAGAAGCACTAATTTGTTGTGCATGTCCAATAAAGCCACATATCCTATCTCTAAAACCTTTTTCAATTTCCTTTATTGCTTCTTTAAGTAAAGTAATGTCTTTTTCATTTATGCTTTTTTGTACTTTTAATTTTTTATATGAGGTATTTAATATTTCTTCAACTGCCAGTGAAAGTGTTAGTGAAAACGCATCAAAAGAACCTTGGCTCGCAAACAGACACTTTGAAACTATATTTGTAATTGGATCATTGAAATCATCTGTATTGAGTAAGATATGATTCAAGTAATAATCGAATATTTTCCAAATTTTACTTTCATTTCCATCACCCAATAAAAACGACTCATAGAATCTGTATTTCTTATACTCTTCTTTAAAAGGTCGAAAAGTTAAAGTGAATTCATCTTTAATTCTTTTCTTGTATATAACCCAATTCAATGGTTCAGCCAAAATATATTGGAGAGCACCAAGAACTCTTTGAAATAAGTATGGGTGAAAATTATCTTCAACAACTTTTATTTGAATTACCAACCAATCATCATCATGGAAAAGTAATAATTTTAGAAAGGGATTATCGTATTTTGCTGCTGAATGGCTAATACTTGATTTCATTTCATCTTCACCAACAAAGTGTTGAATTGATGTTGATAGATTTGAAGGAAGTTTAATTTTTTTAGGAATCAATACTTCATGAAATTCTCCACTTCGTTCCTTACCTTCAATCGATGGCAATGTCGTGGTAGTTTTTATCTTTCGTAATTTTTCGTGAACTACTGTAAACCCCTCAGAAGTATGATAGTCTATATCAATTCTTTCAGAAATCCATTTTCTATCATATATATCTGTTCCTTCAAATGAAAAATAATAATCTTCTGGTATGAGTTCTCCTCGTTTGATCCTAATATAGCGACCAACGTCCTCCTTCAAACTAATTCCTGAGTTGTGGAACAGCTTGTATGTTAAAGCACCATCTCGATTTTGCTCTATATATCCTGGTCCTTCAAAAGTTTGATTTTTCCCATCTCCAAGCTGTGCCAACTTGATCTTTTTGAAGTCTAAGCTTAAAGCCTTTTCCCGATATTGTTTTATCAATTTATCTGTCATGGTAAAAGGAGCCTAACGTCTGCCATGCGCGCGAGGAATGACGTTCCCGGCACGCTATTCCTCGTCGCTGTCCATGGCCTTGTTGGGGCCATCTTGTTCCGCAAGCATGTAAAGAGTATTCCCCTTCCTGCTGAGGGTCGTTCGGAGATGTCCTTCGACGAGGAGACGGTCAAGATGATGCCGGACGGTGATTCTGCTGTACTGACGGAGGCGTTGGAATCCCTCCCGCTCGGAACCCCACGTTTGGATTCGCCAAGGAGAAAAGGCTATCTTGGGGTACTTTGCAAAAAACTTCAGAAGGAGTTCGTCAAGTTCGTGCATAGGGCGAGTTGTGGTCTTGGTGTCAGACGGCGAACCTGCCGACTCCAACTTCTCGACTCGTTGGGACAACGAGTCGAGAAGTTCGGCTTGCTCCCTCTTCTGCGAAAGCACCACCTGCTCGAATTCGACGGACCCGATCTTCTTGATGCGAATGCCCAACTTGGACCACGGAACCAAGATGAGGAACAGAGCGCCGACTGCGACGAGAAGAAGGGTCGGGATGCCGAGCTCCTTTGGCGAAGCAGATTGCGGGTCCGCAATGTAGATCCCCATGACCATGAGACACACCGCGATGACCACGACGAGAAGAAGACAAAGCAAGAAGCGGAGACGGCCGGAAAGCAGATCTTGAGGTCCTGCGGGTTGGCTCATGTCTTGTTTCCTCTTCATATCTTTGGCCCCAACATATATTATACAGCCGTTTCGGCTGTATAAATGCCGCAACTATTTCTCTCTATAGAGATATGCTGACTGGCCCAGACTAATCTAACAGGTTGAAAATGAATGGACTTGTTCTTCTTCATCCGATTCTCCCGCAATTGCTATACCGAAATCATTTCTGTCTAAACGGAGATTACCATAGAAAAAACCGATGCTCAAGTCATTTGAACCATTAATGAAAGAGACCGGAGATATCAAACGTCTTTTTATGGTGTAATGGATAAGCCATATCACCTGAGTTCCCGGATAATTGTAACGATGAAGTCAAAATAAAACAATGAAAAATAACAAAATAAATACGATTTCTCTTGCATTATACCTCGTTACATATTATATTGTTGTAACGAGGATAAAGGGAGATCGCATATGGCTGCCATCGTGTTTCAGACCAACAAAAAGACCGGTGTCACTTATGCTTACGAG
>JAWOBA010000047.1:0-2571 GCA_046498285.1 Desulfatiglandales bacterium
CCCTGGAGTGGTAATTCCGAATGATAAATGAATTGTTTGATACCAATCTGTTGCTTTTACCCAGTTTGCATAATCTTGCTTTGTACTGAATTTAAGATCTTCTTGGTTGTTGTCAGGCATTGCCTTAATCTCCATTGGTATCTGGAACATATAAATACCCCGGGCAGTTTCTGATAGCCCAAGGCATACAAAGTGGCTGCACGGTGATGACCGCCCCATAGCACAATTTTGCCCCTTTTACGGACTGCTAATATCGGGTCACCATTTTCAATACGATATCCTTGCTCCTTAATCGATTCCACCATTTTCAACCGCTGATGGATCAGATGTTTGGCGCCCTTGCTTACTTCATCTTCCGAAAGAAGTTCCGGTTTCTGCAAGACTGTGGATATTTCAATCCTTGATTGTTCTGCAGCATGTCGATGTACCGATCCCTGAAACATGCCGCCTTGTTCTTTTGGCGTAGTCTGAAACTCGCTGAATTGCTGCACAAGCCATTTAGTCCATTGATCTACGCACTGCTGCTCGTACCCGTGGATATATAGGCGGATAAACTCGTAAAACGGCCACTCGGATATGGGTCGGGCTCCATAACCAGCTTTGATGTAGCCCGGACGATCATTATGCAACAAGGAAGATAAATGAATAGAAGAATATTTCATTGGAAATATATTTGATATTGCTTAATAGCTTGTAGTAATTGTGTCACCTGTTATTTTATAATTTCCGTTTAAAATATTCTCAGCGTCCTCAAGCCATTGATTTGCGTTGCCGCCCAGCAGCCCCTGGACATCCCTGATCATGGGGTACAGGGATTTCGCCAGATGAAATGCCACCTTCGGAGGCATCGGGGCTGAAAATTTCCTGGAAGAGTTTCTGGGTTTGGAGAGCCTTTCGTCAGGGATTAGATTGACGCCACGGACTCCCAGAAAATCGCACAAGCGCTCAATCAACTCGTGGGGCTGATTCTTTATATCTTCAAAAAAACCGATAAAAAACCTCTCCTCGCCAACCACATCCCTCCACCTTCTTATGTTCTCGGCATAATTGCTTCTTGCTTGGAAGCCGGTATTTTTGATTTTAGCCAGTATTGCCTCCTCCGAAACATCGGAGATAGATCTTTTGTGCTTTTTGGCCAGTCCATTAACAATACTTGACCATGCCCTTTCTATAGGGTCCCTCAACATGTAAACCGCCTTGAGTCCAGGATTGCCTTCCGCCATCCGGGCTATGGCATCCCTGCTCAAAATTGCATAGGCAGGAGTGACTTCTCCGGCGATCCTGTTGCCCGCTTGAGCAAACAAGCTCTTATACCAGTCTTCAGACCTTTTGTTGAAAAAAAATTTGAAGTCCCAGGCAAGGGTGTTGAGCAAACCGTCTTGGTTAGTATTATCATACATGTTTTTTATGTAAGACTTTATTCTGATATTCCGCCTTACAGGATCTTTGATGAATGTAAATGTGCCATTCATGGGGCGATCATAGTAATGCAGTTCCTTAACCGGGGTTACCCATATATCGGGATGTGCGGCCAGAACATAATGCAGCCAGGAAGATCCACCCCTGGTAGCCCCGATCCCTACAAAATCAGGAAATCTTTTTTTGGGTGACAATCCGGTTCTCCTCAATTTTCAGCGATAACCATGAATTCTCATATCTTTTTTGCAGATAAGGCGAATCAACGTAGATCTCCACCTGGGAAGCTCATCCTTCCATTTCTCGGCTCTTTCAAAAATTGGCCCTTGAGTAACATTGCAGTGTAAATGGCTAGTAGAAGAGGTTACTAAATGCGAATAACCTGGTTGTTCTACGAGTTCATTTAATTCTATATTATTTAATATCTGTAGCCCTAATCGCTGCCAGATATAATTTAATGTGCCCGAAACATCGGACAGGAAAGACTCATAAAGCACTGTTAGAACACGCCCACGCCATTTATCCTTTGCTTTGGATAATCTTTTTGCAAAATCCCGCCATCCAAAGGCGTTTTCAAAAATATTATCCGCCATGGGCTTTTTCTTTTCACTGTGCAGGGCCTTACAGGCTGAATTATACACCGCTCTGGGGTCGCGGATTATCCACATACCCATTGAGCCTGGGTAGGTTTCCAATAGAAGATCAATATTTTTATAATACCAGCCCGATTTTTTAAAGACCACAACTTTAGCCTCAGGTTTTTGCCAATCACGATAAGCCTTGCAACATGCAAAAAAAATCGTTGGCCAATCCGCTTCTTCGAGCTGGTTGAATTCGTTGGCAAGCATTTCCCTGGGCAGACCCCATTCTCTAAATTTCTGTTCATTGTATATGTATTCAACAAGCTTGTCTTTGCGGCAATCTTTTCGAGGGCTTTCCTTAAAATATTCGACCAATCTCGGGACAACATTGGATTCAGGAGTGACCAGGACTTCCGGATGACGGCTCAGACGGTCACCGAAAAAGGTCGATCCTGAACGGGAGCGGAAAACCAGAAAAGACAGTCTGGGATCAGAAAAGTTATGTCCAGTCACTTATATCCACCCCATAATCTTTGGCAAGTCTTTGGTTGGTTTCGCGGTATAAATCTGCCAA
>JAWOBA010000116.1:0-21181 GCA_046498285.1 Desulfatiglandales bacterium
AGACGATTTCGTCATAGCTGTCGGAGGTATCTGTGAAGTCGACTTGCAGCGGTTCGTCGCCGCTGGTGGGTGCGGTTGTAAAGCTGGCGGTGGGGCCGCTATCGCTGGCTGTGATAGTGAAATTTTTTTCAACAAAATCATCTGCGGTTGATGGGTTTTGCGCTCGGACTCTTATTGTATAAGCGTTGTCACTGTCAAGATTAACTGCTGTTTTCAACATTGACCCATTAGTGAAGAAAAGTAAAAATAATCACTGATATCAATAAATAATAATACAAACGCAACATGCAGACAAAACGACTCCGTTGGAAGTCCAGCTTCTGGGTTACGCTTCATCCTTGCCATGTTAAATTCTCGCTTTGCGAGACAGCGGAGCCGTTTTCACAGGGCGAATCATTGCAGTGTACCGGTAAGTACGCCTCATTCCTCAAGATTCGCAAACCTTGCATTTGGACCCTTTTACTTTGCGGCCCCGATCTTGAATTTTTACAAGGTCATCATAATTGGTGATAGAAGGGTTGGAAACTTTGAAAAGCAAAAATTTATGATTATATTATTTAATATATGATTATTTTTTTACTATTAAAAAAAATTTTATTATGTACGGTCATCTCTTTCAAAAATATATGCTCTTTAAAGCAGGATGTATTTTTCAGGCTTTGTGGAGTACGGGAGAAACATGATATTTGAACCACACCTAACTTTTGAGCAAGGTCCTATAAGGCCGCCAAATGAAGCACGAAGTCTTCTCTTAAGGGTAACGCGTAATTGCCCCTGGAACCAGTGTCTATTTTGTCCTGTCTATAAGGGTCAAAAATTTTCTTTGAGGACAGTTGACGAAATCAAAAAGGATATTCAGACGGCCAGAAATATTGCTGATGATATCAAAGCCCTTTCATGGAAGGCAGGGGAAAAGGGACTGATAACAAACTCTGTAATAAACGCCATTCTTAATAATAATCATAGTTATAGCTACCAGAGTATTGCTATGTGGCTTTATTATGGTACTGGAGAATGTTTTCTGCAAGATGCAGATAATTTTATTATGAAGACCAGGGATTTTGTTGAAATCTTACGGTTTCTGAGGGAAAAATTTCCTGAGTTGACAAGAGTTACCACCTACTCACGATCACGAACCGTCAGTCGAAAATCGCTGTCAGAAATAAAAGAAATAAAAGAAGCAGGACTTGATAGGGTACATATTGGTTTGGAGAGCGGCTGTGATCAAGTTTTAAAATTTATCAAGAAGGGTGTTACCGCAGACCGGCATATAGATGCTGGCAAAAAGGTAATAGAGGCCGGTATGTCACTATCTGAATATATTATGCCGGGGCTTGGAGGTAAAACACTGTGGAAAGAGCATGCTATAGAGACAGCAAGGGTTCTCAATCAAATAAACCCTCATTATATACGACTAAGGAGCCTGAGGATCCCAATGCATACCCCCCTTTACCAAAAGCTTATGAGTCAAGAATTTGTCATGCTTACTGATGATCAGGTGGTCGAAGAAATAAAGCTCTTTATCGAATCATTAGACAATGCTATAACCAGTACTATTAAAAGTGATCACATCATGAACCTTTTAGAAGAGATAGATGGAAAATTGCCAGACGAAAAAATGGATATGCTTCAGGTTATCAAAAAATATCAAGATTTACCGGAATCTGAGCGGTTAATTTATAGGATTGGCAGACGAGGCGGAGTATATTCGTCAATAGATGACCTTTACCATGACCAATCCACATATGATAAAATCAATAAATTAGTTTCGGATTTGTCTGCTAAAGGCGAAAATGAGATTGAAAAATTTATCAATGAAATGGCAAATAGATATATATAAAAAACACTTAAGGCCTTTGCCACATTTATAGAATCAATTATATCACCATTATATATATGCCTTATTATCCCATATTTCTCGACCTCAATAATCAAAACATACTCGTTGTTGGCGGGGGTGAAGTAGCTGAGCGCAAAATAAAAACCCTTCTCATGTATGGGTGTACCATATACATATCCTCCCCTCATCTTACACCTTATTTACAGCACCTGGTTGCCACAAACAAGATACACCGTATATCGCACGAATCTTTAGACACCGTGATGAATGATACATTTATGGTTATCGCAGCTACGGATAATGCTGAGGCAAACACCAACATTGCATCCCAGGCAAAAAAACATAATCTTCTGGTCAATGCCGTGGATCAGCCAAAAGACTGTAATTTTATTATGCCATCAATCGTGAAAAGAGGGAATCTTCAAATAGCCATATCCACCGCAGGTAAAAGTCCAGCATTGGCAAAAAAAATCAGAAAAAACCTCGAGCATTCGTTTCCACCAGAATATGATTCACTCACAGAGCTATTAGGCACAATCAGGACAAAGCTCCTTTTCCAGAATCAACCTTCTTTAAAAAATAAAATTATCTTTCAGCAACTTGCTGACTCAAACCTTCTCGAAATGATTACCCATAAAAATTGGGATGGTATAAGAGCAACATTACAATCGATCCTTGGAAAAGATTTCCCTATAGAGAAAACCCTTACAAAAGTCTTTAAAAAGATACAATAAAATGAACATTCTTTTCTTTCAGTTGACTCTTATCATATACCTCATAGCTTCAGCCGGTTTTTTATTCTTTATCATAAAGAAAAATAAAAAAGTCGGGTACTGGTCACACAGGATTATGCTCCTTGGGTTTGCACTCAATTCAATCTACCTCACCCTTAGCTATTATAAGCTCGGTGCAGTACCTGCATTAACCTTTAAGACATCCCTTGCTTTTCTCGCCTGGACGATAATCGCCGCATATATTCTTTTTCAGGTAAAATTCAAGCTAATGGTGCTGGGTTCATTTGTGGTTCCCTTCTCCACATTTTTGATGATTATCTCCTCCACAATCCCCATATCAAAAATCACAGTGTCACCTGCCTTTAAAGGCCTTTGGCTCCCCCTCCATGTAGGTACCTCTCTGTTGGGAGATGGGATCTTTGCCATTGCCTTTATCGCCGCACTTATGTATCTGATCCAAGAACGTCAGATAAAATCAAAAAAGTTTGGGCCCTTCTATTCCAGGCTTCCTTCCCTCAATAGCCTCGATTCATTAAATTATCATGCAATAAACTATGGGTTCATCCTTCTTACAATAGGCATGATTACTGGTTCCATAGTGGCTCAAGGTTCCCATGGCTCTTATTGGCGCTGGGATCCAAAAGAGGTATGGTCTCTGATAACATGGCTCTGCTATGCAGCTCTGCTACATCAGAGAATGGCTATAGGATGGCGCGGTAGACGTTCAGCCCTCATGTCCATAGGGTGTTTTTTCATCCTGATCTTCACCTTCGTTGGAGTCAACTTCTTAATGGAAGGATATCATAGTTTTGAGAGTTTAGAGAGAAGTCAACTGCCATGATAAAAATAGTTAATATCGGCATGAATCATGAAACTGCACCAGTTGAGTTGAGAGAATTAATGGCTGTGGGAGAGCATGCTATAGATGAAGTGATACAGACCATTAGAACTATAAAGGATATCAAAGAATCTCTTTTTCTCTCCACCTGCAACCGGATTGAGATCCTTTTCACAACTGATAATGAAATAGGGACCACGGAAGCTGTCATAGATTTCCTGTGCCGCTATAGTCAAATCCCACGAGAAAAACTTCTCCCATCACTCTATATATACAATGATCAGGAGGCAATTCGCCATATATTCAGGGTAGGAGCAAGCCTGGACTCCCTAATCGTTGGTGAACCTCAGATACTCGGGCAGGTGAAAGAGGCCTTCAGAATAGCGGTCAACCAAAAATCATCCTCCGTAATAGTAAATAAGATGATGCACAGGACCTTCTCGCTGGCTAAAAAGATTCGCACTGAGACAGAAATATCAGGATCTGCAGTATCCATAAGTTTTGCAGCCGTGGAATTAGGGAAAAAGATATTTGGAGATCTTGAAGGGAAAAAGGTTCTTCTTATAGGGGCTGGAGAAATGGCAGAGCTTGCTGCTACCTACCTCATGCATAACAGAGTGGACAAAATAAAGGTAGCAAATAGGACTTTTCATCGAGCTGTAGAGCTTACAAATCAATTTCACGGCGAGACAATCTCCTTTGAAGAGATAGGTGATCAACTCCTCCACATAGATATTGTTATCACCTCTACTGCATCGCCAGAACCTATAATCATTACAGACCAAGTCAAAAAAGCGATGAAGTACAGAAAAAATAGACCACTCTTTTTCATAGATATTGCTGTTCCCAGAAATGTTGATCCTCACATAAATGAAATAGAAAACGCCTTTGTATATACTATCGACGATCTCAAAGGAATTATAGAGGTTAACTTGTCTAAAAGAAAAAATGAAGCAATGAAAGCAGAGCGAATGGTTGATGAAGAGGTCATTAAGTTTAGTGAATGGCTTAAGACTCTGGATGTGGTTCCCACTATTGTAGCTCTCAAGGAAAAGTGCCGAAGGATACGCCAGAAAGAGCTGAGAAAAACCCTTGCCAGCCTTGGAAGTCTTACACCTGAGCAGAGAAAAAGTGTGGAAAATTTAGCTCTATCGATTACCAAAAAGGTTTTAAATGATCCTATAATCTTTTTAAAAAGTAAAGAAAATAGAAATTCACGAAATCTTTATGTAGACATCACCCAAAGATTATTTAACCTGGATTCTGACAATAATACAAAGAATAAATGAGGTAAACCCCGTTAAACTACGTTGGCTGAGCTGAAAAAATATGCCAGATTTGTCATTTTTTGACTCTGAAATAAACGGGAAGCCTCCCATTTTAACAGGGAAAATACTATGGATCTCAATGAAATGACAAAACAAATTAAAGCACATCCTGATTTTAAGAAAGCAGGCATGATTGCTACACATCTCGGGATTGTGCGGTCTTTTTCAAGGAATGGATGCCCTGTGCTAGGACTCGATGTTGAATTCAAAAACGAAAAGGTTGCAGACATTAAACAAGATATCAAGTCACGTCCCGGTATAGTAGACATCCTTATTGAAACAAATCAGGGCTCTCTTATGGTTGGTGATGAGATTGTAACAATAATGGTAGCGGGCGATACCAGAGATCATGTATTTCCAGCCCTTATTGATGCAATCAATCGAATTAAGGCAGAGGCAGCAACCGAAAAAGAGAAGACCGCGGAGTAATGATTCCTCTACGTATCGCTTTGCCGAATGCAAGGGTGGAAAAGCCTGTCCTGCATTATATGATTAAGAGACCTTCCCTGTTGAATCTCCCGCGGTAGTTTTGCAAAGCCTTACTGTATGAATCTGAATAGATAACAGGATGAGACCTTTGAAAAACCCGGCGATTTTCACCATCCTCAAAAAGACGATGGACTTTTTTGAAGTGACTGGTGGCTTCCGGCTCGTAGAGCCTCCCGCTCGGAGAGAAGGGTGCTGTCTTTTCGTAACGTATCAGTGGGGGAACCCGCAGGCCCCGATTTATCGGGGCAATGCGGAGGGGGCAAAATTTATCCGCCTCTGGCGGGCTCCCCCATGGATACGTTGCTGAAAAGACCAGCCCGGGAGCCTCGGCCTCCGGCCCGGAGGGCCTACGCCCCGGAGGGAACTGAAAAAAAACCCATCGTCTTTAGATCAATAGGGGTTATGCAAAGGTCTCAGGATATAATGGAATAAATATGATGGCACCCAGAATTATTATTCGTAGATTTTTATAATGAAATTTTAATATGCAAATCTATGTATTGATATCCCTTATTGTTTTCCTTGCAGGTTTTACACAAGGATTCTCAGGCTTCGGTTCTATTCTTTTAGCTTTACCTTTGCTCGCTATTTTTCTCGATATTAAAACTGTAATCCCTTTGGTTGCCCTCATTGCTTTTTGTATAACGATTATCCTTTTTATACAGCTATGGGAACATCTGGATTGGAAAAAGATCTATCCACTCTTTTTTGGTGCCCTGCCCGGCATTCCTCTGGGTGTTTTTTTCCTCAAAAAACTGGATAAAGATCATATTCAATGGATTCTCGGTCTTATATTAATTGCCTATTCCCTGTACAGCCTACTTTCTCGATTTCCTGATAAACACATGAGGAAAGGCTGGGGATACCTGTTCGGCTTTTTTTCAGGCTGCCTTGGGGGAGCACTCAGTGCAGCTGGTCCACCAGTAATTGTCTATACGTCTCTTCAGACCTGGAGCAAGGATACAATCAAGGTAACGCTTCAGGGATTTTTTCTGGTCTCCGGCGCTATAGTTATTTTCTTTCAGGCCATGAGTGGCCTGACAACCATCTTAGTGTTACGCTATTTTTTTATTTCTCTACCTCTGATAGTTCTCGGAACATACACAGGTTCTTTTTTTTACGGGAAGGTACGCGAGGAACATTACAAAAAGGTGATGCTGATACTCCTGGCATTGTTAGGTAGCTTTATGATATACCGTGCAGCATAAAGGGTAAAAAATGGAAATCCAGAGTTGAGCATGCTGAACACAGCCGAGATTGTAAAAAAGAAAAAGAGTATATGGAATTCCTGGGGAGTATGTGGGGTTATCAACTCTGTGAAAGTCAGTAGTATGACAATAACCATGAATGGGAGGTGATAAGCCCACTAATGTATACCGTGCCATACGGAAAAACCCACATACAATTTGATCTATTACCAGAAATGAAAGGGAAAGTAATTCATTCTCATGGACTCCCAGCCCTTGCTAATGCATTGACTGCTATTGATACCGCATTAGCAAACCCTATCAACTCAGCCCCGCTTCGTGAGCTTGCACACAAAGGAGATACTGTATGCATTGTATTCACCGACATGACCAGGGCATGCCCTGATTACCTCCTTGTTCCACCAATACTTCGTGAACTTCATGCAGCCGGGATACGCAAACATGACATTACCCTGCTCTGCGGGACTGGCCTGCATAGACCCAGCACACATGAGGAAAAAAGAGCAAAACTGGGAGCCAAGGTGGTGGAAGAGTACCAGATTATAGATAATGAACCCCAAAATCCGGATCACCTTGTGAATTTGGGAAAAACAGAGAACGGAACACCTGTAGTGATAAACAAAATCGCCTATGAATCAGATTTACTTATCGCCACAGGGCTTGTCGAGCCCCATCAGTATGCAGGATATTCAGGCGGCCGGAAAACAATCGCAATTGGCGCAGCCGGCGAAGAGACAATTGCCTATACGCATGGGCCGAAAATGATTGATCATCCTGCAACACGCCTTGGCCTGATAGAGGATAATACTTTCCACCAGGCAATTACAGAAGCAGCAAAAAAGGCCGGCTTGCGCTTTATTCTTAACGTTGTGCTAGACGAAAAAACAAGGCCGGTTGCGATCTATGGTGGCGAGCCGGAGGCCACATTTGCAAAACTGGTTTCTGTAGCTCAAAAACTATATACGGTCCCCGTTCCACATCAATATGACGTAGTCATAGGAGGAGTTGGGTTTCCTAAAGACAGCAATCTCTACCAGGCAAGCCGTGCAGCGAGTTATATATTTTTTGCACCAACTCCGGTGATAAAGGAGGGAGGTGTGCTCATCACCCCTGCCAGATGTGACGAGGGCGCCGGCATAGGCATTGGTGAGCAGCGCTTCTATAAAGAAATGCACTCCGCACCAACTATGTCCGCTCTGTTGGATACTATGCGCAAAAAAGGCTACCAGCCTGGTGCACAAAGGGCCTTTGTCATGGCAAAGGTTATGGAAGTAAACCCGGTTGTAATCGTTGGAGCAGCATTTCCAGACATCGTAGAAAACACAAAGATGATCCCTGCTCAAACCATGAAGCAGGCATTAGAATTTGCCGTTAAACACATCGGAAGATCTGACCTTGATGTATTAATTATACCCCATGCACTTTTGACCTCTCCTTTTATACACTATTGAGGTCGTATCTTTAAGGGCCCTGCAGAATGCAAATTTTCCAAAAGAGGAGCGACTTTTCTTCAGTTCCCTGGGCTCGTATGGTATACCCACTCTATTCGGAGGAAACAAAATGGTCAAATTGTGCAAAGCCCTGCATTTACCAATCTTTCCTTAGCCAATCCACGTCCTCAACCAAGTAATCAACATCAAAGGGGAAGGGTGGGTTGGATATATTATGGGTGTCAAATGCCTTTTTTATCTTTAGCATCCAGAGATGGAAATTTGGCCCATATGCTGGGCCTGTGAGGTATAGCGGGCTCTGCTGGAGCATAAAGCCATTCAATCCTCCCCATCGTATATCCTCCTTGGGGATCTCAATATAGGCAATGCGGTCAGCAACCTGTCTGTCATCCGCCTCATTCGGATCAAAATAAACTAGGGACTCAACGTAACCCATGTGGCCAAGCTCTATAATCTGGAACCAGCCTGGATCTCCATAATCCTCCATTAATGGGGGTGTAAAACTCTTTCTGACCTCAGCCACTTTCTCTCCTATTTTAAGTGAAGAACGAATTGTATCTATATAGAGTTCGACCGATACATACCCCCCTGTCATTGCCCACATTCTAACCGAATCCGCACTCTGAATCCATGACTGATCGGTCTGTCGAGTCCGGCGAAGTGTACCACCGTATTCCTCCATGATATCCATGAGCACCCTCTCTTCATATGCCAGCTGGGCCTCTGAGGTATAGCCAATAAGCAAGACTCGAATAATATACGTATTGTTTATTTTTTCTTTATCTAACTCGTCCCACTTCCGCCAGAAATCCTGCTTGTCCTTAGCTTGGGCAAGATATCTCCATAAGGCTGGTACCCTGGTTGCCGCCGCGGCTATCTCTGATTTACCAATCTCATGCAAGGCATCCAATAGGGATTCTTGATCCGGCATGGTAAAATTATACCACCTCATCCTATTACAGGGTAACTGAAGGGTTGTCTCCGGTGATATACCAATCGGCTTCAAAGGCTCGGGTTGAAAAGGTTGGAGCTTTACCGCCATCCTTGTTACAATACCCATCCCGCCAAACCAGCCTACCCAGCCCCTTACCAACCCCCTAATATCAATACCTAAGCCATCACCCCAGAAATAATCCTCGCCTGTTGCGCGTGAACCCAGTTTAAGCAACTCACCATCTGGTAAGACCCAGTCTGCGCCCAGTATCCGCCGACATGCCATACCTTGCCGATAATTAAGGGGCGATAGACCCCACATGAGATGATTTGCTAGTACTGATACCTGGGACCCTCCACCAGGCACTGTAATGTATAACCCTCTCTGCATTGCCTGTGCCTGGAGCTGGGAATAAATAACACCAGGCTCCACCAAGGCATACATATGCGTATCGTCAATCTCCAGCCTATTCATTCGCTTGAGGTCTATTAACATACAATCGTTCACCCTGGCCCCAGCATGTATTATAGAATATGAACTGGCTGCCACATATGGAATCTTATGCCGATTGGCAAATTTCAGTATCTCTTGAATCTCTTGTGTTGTCCGGGGCAGAATAACACATACTGGCTTTTTACCCAAAACCCTCTCCAGACCCATGTCCTTGCCGTATCCACCCCTGGTAATAGTATAGGCCTCACAGATTACAGGATCTTGAGAGATGTATTCGATACCTACTATGGCCTGAAGTTTTCGATAAATTTCTCTGGATAATGCCATATTACATTCCTCAGCAATACAAAACAGTAGATAAAACTGGAAACTGGATGCATAAGAAAGTTTATCTATATCTGAAAATGATTCATTCCTAATCTTGCCCACGTTTCAGGCTTCTGAAATGGCCGCAGCTATTATTTCAATGATATCGTATACTTTCATCTTCTTTTTACTAGTATTAACCGCGTTCTGGAAATGCATCTTGCAATGGGGACAACAGGAAACTATTGCTTCAGCACCGGTTTCCATTGCCTCTTCTATCCTCTCGTTAGCAGTCCAAAGGGCAAATTCTTGAAAGGCATCCCCCACCCCGCCTCCGGCCCCACAACACCAGGCATTCTCCCGTATTCGCTCCATCTCTATCAGGCTTATTCCAGGGATTGCATTGAGGATATCCCTTGGCGGTTGATAAACACCATGACTGCCCCTTCTGAATTCCTTCGGTGGCGTAAGTTTGCCCCACTTACCCCGTCTTCCCTCCCAGTGTATCCATGGCTCACTAAGCCGCCCCAGATTACAGGGATCATGATAGGTTACCTTCATATCTACCCGGTTATTAAATGTTAGTTTATCCTCCTGAATCAACTTGCCGATATACTCCACCACGTGTATTACTTTGAAATCCATATCAGCTGTAGATATTCCGCATACCTTTGGGTAATCCACCTTCCAAGTTTTATATCCCTCGGCGCAACTTAACAATACTGTTTTGGCCCCTGCTTTTTTGACAGCCTCAATATTGTGCTCTACCTGTTTTTCAAATAATTTAATTTGGCCAGTAGAGTAGAGGGGATAACCACAACACCACTCATCTAAATTCAACAGCATGAACTCCATATTTGTATAAGAGAGTATTTGTGCAGTTGCCCGGGATATCTCTTGTGTTCTATAGGAAGAGGCACAACCAACAAAATAAATAACATCCGCCTTTGCAGAGGGCTTGATCTCATCTGGAATCCATTTACAACGATCGGAGTGGGACATGGGGTATCTGTTATTACTCTTACCTATATTCTGAGCGATATTTTTGTGTTCCGGCATGGGACCCTGTCCATCTTTCACACACTGAGACCTAAGGGTCTCCATTACCAGCAAAGGCTCCAGGTCAAGATTTCTCTTACACCCAGCATCACAGGCCCCACACATCTGGCATGTATATACAACATCCAAAAGCTTGGGACTGTATTCTAATTGACCCTCCATTAATGCAAGGGCAATTTTTTGCCTTCCATAACAGCTATAGGCATCAAAAAGGTATTTAGTAAGGCTGGGGCATCTGGTGCTAAACTTAACGCCTTTTACAAAGATATGATCAACCCAGACACAGGCTTTGCAGCCCAAGCATCTTTGAGCATCATATGCAAAATCTTTAAGAGTCAGATCCATATATCCTCTAAAAACATAAATTTCCTGGGCACATGATATGATTGGGATCAAAAATGTTCTTAAGTTGTTTCAATGTATTGGCATAAGAAGGGGCGCGTTTATAGACCACCTTTGAGAGCATTCCATATGGTCTGGTAAAAAAGGCTCCCTTATCCAATAAAATTTCTACAGCCTCAGAATATAACTGCCTTAATTTTGCCACATCCTCCTGACTGTCTGTCCTATAATAAAAATTGAATTCCAGATGACAGCCCCTCCCGTACTCGATGGGCTGGAGATAACATCCTATATCCTCACCTCGAAATCCATATCTATCAGCTACATCAAGTACAGCAGCAAAAAATCCGTATGCATTCTGGGGCCTGGTAATAAAGAAAATGTCTTGGCATCCACCTTGATTCTTGTGTTTCCAATATGGCTCTGTATATGGCCATGGATTCCTCAATGTTTCAGGTAAATCCCTCCCTAACTCAGGGATCCCAGGCAACATGGATAAAAGGGAAAGACCGGGAAATTCACTAACAATCTCTCTTAAAGCCTCTTCCTCGTAAGCTATCTTCTCGTTGGGTCGCCTCCGAAGTCCACTGAGGATTAATATACATGTCCATCTCGGTAGATCCTGTATAACTCTATGGAAACTTTCATGTCGCAACGCTGAAAGAATAGTCGCCAAATTTACATTATTCAACAAAAGGCACTCATTGCCAATCTTTCTCCTTTGAATCCTGCATAGAGGTTCAATCGCCTGATCAAGCCTATCAAATGGGATGAAAAAGGCTTTATCGATCTGCGGAATGGATTCAAATTTGATATTAGCCCAGGTAACTACACCCATGGTGCCTTGAGCGCCTTGAAGAAATCTAAAGAAATCTAAACTTCCTGGACCCTGAGGATTGGCTCCCTCACCATAGCTTTTTGGATATCCTGTGTAACTTGCCGAACCTGTCCTAAAAATATCCCCATTGGGCCATATCACTTCCATACTTAGTAAGGGTTCAGCATATTCATATTTTGGGATCAGGGGAATTTCCCTCTCCAGGTAATCAGGAATAACCGACCTTGAGGAATGAGGCAGAAGAGGTATTACCACCATCCATCCCCTTTTGCGAAGTTCTGGCTGCAGCTTACCCCAGGTAACACCGGCCTCTACTCTCACCTTCCTATTCACTTCATCAATATCTAATATTTTGTCCATCCTTCTCAGGTCGACTATAATCCCCTTCTTTTTGGGTATAGTTGTTCCATAAAAATGCACCCCTGAGCTTAAAGAAACAACCGGCGTCTTATATTTATTTGCCAGGCTAATGATCCTTTGTACATCCTCAGAATTTCCAGGTCTGACCACATAATCAGGATATGCAGGGGGAGTAAGGCTGAAGTCACTGGAATATGGCATAAGGGCATCAGCGCTATCAAGGACATACCCAGCACCTACTGCCTTAATCAGCTCAGTCTTTAGTTCCATTGAAAAAACTCATTTCTTTTATAAACACATAACACCTATATAGAAGTGTTACAGTAAGCCCCGTTTAAATTTCACTCGGGTCATTAGCCTCCGTTAAAAAAGGAAAAATGCAAAATTAAATCATACCCGTGTTTCCATAGTATGCTTTCCTGCGTTATAAAACCCTCAACACGGCAACGAAAAGCTATATCATAGGCTATACAGAGTCAAGTGCATAGGTCCAATTCTTTTCTCAAAAAAAACTGCGTTATCACCATAAAAGAAAAAATGGAATAAATGTCAACCATAATATATTTTTAAGTTGACAATAAAAACCATTCTATTAGTAATATCCCTTCAAGGGTTTTTTTAATTTTATCGTACCTAAACCAAACAATGTCTACAAAAGATCAGCTATTACACTATCTGAAAGAAAAAAAAGGAAAGTGGGTTTCCGGTGAGGCATTAAGCTCACAACTCGCAGTCAGCCGTACAGCCATATGGAAACATATCAGCACATTACGAGAAGAAGGATACGGTATTGAAGCCTCTCCCAAAAAGGGATATCTCCTGCGAAAAATCTCCGATTTGCTTTTACCCAATGAAATCAGTGAAGGTCTTGATACAAGTGTCTTTGGCAGAAAAGGCATTGTATACTACAGAACAATCAACTCCACCAACACAAAGGCAAAAGAGTTGGCAGCCGGAGGCGCCCCGGAAGGAACCCTTGTTGTAGCTGAGCAACAGGTCCAAGGAAGGGGCAGGAAAGGGAGAACTTGGTTTTCTCCACCACAGGGGGGAATCTATATCTCTCTTATTGCAAAGCCAAACATATCCCCAGGTGAAGCACCAAAAATAACCATGTTAACAGGCGTTGCAGTGGCTGAAGCCCTGCAAAGGCTTACACCATGTAACATCAACATTAAATGGCCTAACGATATCCTTGTGAACAGCAAGAAAATAGCAGGTATTCTCACAGAAATGAGCACCGAAATGGATGCAATAGAATATATTGTCGTAGGCTTAGGAATGAATATTACAACCGCCCGTTTTCCGGACGATATTAAAGACAAGGCCACCTCCATTTTACTGGAGACAGGAAAATATCTTCCAAGGGTGATATTTATCAGGGAATACCTGAAATGGTATGAAAAATACTATGAAATATTTACAACAATCGGATTTGAGCCTGTTATTCAGAGGTGGAAAGAATTTTCAAATATTATAGGGAACAGGGTGATTGCTGAATTGGCCGGCAAAAAATACAGTGGGGAAGTTCATGATATTGACAATGATGGTATTTTGATCCTCAAAGACAAAAAAGGAGGCCTTCACCGGATATTTTCTAGCGATGTCACCTTGATATAATGCTATTTTTTATTAATAACGTTGTAACTACTCAGGATCCATAGGTAATAGATATGGATATTGCAATTATTTGCCTCTATTTTTTGGGGCTCATTTTTATTGGAAGCAGATCCTTTAAGATTATAAAAGGGCTGGACAGTTTTTTTGTTGCTGACAGAAATGCCCCACTTCTTTTTGTTGTCGGATCACTATTCGCCACCATAATTGGGGGCTCTTCTACCATTGGGATGGCAGGTCTGGGCTACAAGCAGGGTTTGGTAGGATCATGGTGGCTTCTGGTGGGCGCTATTGGCCTTTTTATTCTGGGATCTTTCTTAGCGGAAAAGGTACGCGGATATTCTCTGTATACCTTACCGGAAATTGTTGAAACCCAGTATGGGCCTGAAGCAAAATACTTTGCCTCAGGTTTGATAGTTATCGCCTGGACAGGTATCATTGCTGGTCAAATCGTGGCAGCAGGGAAAATTTTAGAGGTTATTATAAAGGCCCCAGCACCACTTCTTATGATTATGACTGCCTTTGTCTTTATTGCATACACTTTATTAGGAGGCCAGCATTCAATTGTTCGCACTGATACAATACAGAGTCTGATCATTATTAGTGCAATTCTTGCAGCGATTCCCCTGTGCCTTAGTAAAGTAGGGGGTATGTCTGGAATGAGGGAAACCCTTGCTGGAAACTACTTTTCCTTTCCATTAAGCCAGCATTTCACATGGAAATCACTGGCTACCTATCTATTTTTAGTTGGCTCCACCTATTTGGTAGGCCCCGATATATATTCCAGACTTTTCTGTTCCAAAGACAAATCAGTCGCCAGGAAAGCCAGCATAACGGTTGGACTGGGATTGGTCCCTTTTGCCTTTATCATAACCATGATAGGTATGTCTGCACGGGTACTATTTCCCCAGATCAACCCTGAGGCCGCTTTTCCGACAATGATTACCCATATTTTTCCAATAGGTTTAAACGGCCTTATTATTGCCGCACTTCTTTCTGCAGTGATGTCCTCAGCAGATACATGCCTTCTTACAACTAGTACGATTTTATCAGTTGATATCATACAGCCCATATTGAAATCCACTGTTGGGGAGAAAACAGTGCTCTTGGTCTCCCGCATTTTCATTGTGCTAATAGGCATTATTTCCCTGATCATTGCATTACGGTTAAAAGGGGTTATTTCATCACTCCTTCTCGGCTATACGGTATATACCTCCGGACTCGTTTTGCCCATTCTTCTCGGTTTTTACAGGCAAAGGCTTAAGCTCAACAGGAAAAGTGCAATTATAGCGATGGTATGTGGAGGCGGGACGGCATTGATTGGAGAACTTATGGGGTTAGCTGATTTTGGCCTCTATGGCTTTTTTCTTTCAGGACTTATCTTGATAGTGGGAAGCAGATTTTTTCCTCAATAGCGCTCAATTGTGAGCAGCTTCAATAATCTCAGCATACCTATCATCCATAGTTTTCTTGGGCATAGGTCGGGATATACAACACTTATGCAGCCAAAAAGAATATCATGCCTCCGGCCACGACTTCTCACCGAGTGCAATACGGCAAAGATCAGTGATAAAAATTTTAGGAAGACCAAGCTGCGAGGTAGGTCGACGCAGCACTGCGTCACATAATGGACAGATAGTGATAAGGGCATCGGCTCCGGATTCGATAGCGTCCGTAACGTTTTTTTTCTGAATATCAATAGCCAGTTCTTTGTTGGTTTGGATAATTGGTATGGTGCAGCAAACGGCGTTTAATCGCTCATATTGCCTGGGTGTTCGCACAACGCCAATAAGCTCAAAAATCTCATCCAGAAAGGCATCTTGTTCATGCAGCCACCTGGTTGCACAGTTGGCATGGTAGGCAACCTTCTTACCAATTTTATCGATACTGCTCTGGTGGTCCCTTAGATAGTTGCGCAGATACTCAAACAGGTGCATATACTTGAAGGGAACTTCAATGCCATACTCCTTGGCCTTCAGATGTGCCAGGACGAATCCCTCATTATGAATGTATACGATATCCTTACCCAAACTCGCCAGCTTATCGATAACATTACGGGCGTATTTTTCAATAAAACTCTCCCCGCCCATATGTACGAGGCCAACAAGGGAATTGTACTCACTGCCTCTTACCACAGTCATACCCTTAAACAGCACACTTTCGAGTGTGCCCTCAGGGAATTGATGAAATTCAAAAAAATCCAATGAAAGGACCGGCTTATCAGGGTCACCTTCTATCAGCTGACTAGGTTCACCACGCCCTTCTATTCCCTTGGCCATTTCATCAAGGACAGGTGCACCAGCTACTACTATAGGAGAGGTGCCAATTTTTTCTTGCATCTTATAGATAAGGTTCGAAGGATCAGCACCGGTCGGGCAGTAATCATTACATGCATTGCAAGTAATGCACTTGTAAAGAATGTCAGCATCTTTGCCCTCCATGAGCAATCTGATTTGAGCTATGGCCCTCTCTCTGTCATAATCGACATAACGGCACTTCACCAGGCAATCGCCGCATAGGTCACATTTTGAAGGATTCCACATTCCCTACTCCATTTATATATGGTTCTATTAATCTATTATATCTTCATGGCATCTAGCTGGCGATGCATCTCGTAGAATTTACTGAAGACATCATTTTATATAGTATGAGACCTTTGCATAACCCCTATTGATCTAAAGACGATGGGCTTTTTTTCAGTTCCGAGGCTCCCGGGCTGGTCTTTTCAGCACCCTTCCACCAGTCACTTCAAAAAAGTCCATCGTCTTTTTGGGGATGGTGAAAATCGCCGGGTTTTTCAAAGGTCTCAGTATTTCAGATAGTATGTGATCCAAATTGGAGCACCTAATGGATAGAATACATCATTATGCTGGCTTCCCGCTACCACCAAACAATGAGAATAGCAACATGAGAATAAACGCTTGAATGACCCAGCCAATGAAGCAAACACCAACGGCACGTAAGGTGCTCTGATAGTCAAGCGCTTGCCGTACTGCGATAACCATAGCAACTAACATCCATATTGATGCAACGAAAAAAACAAGTTCTCCCAACCCTGGTATGATACCTAAAATTCGAATCAACCCGGGGGAGCTTGAAAAGCCAATAGTTCGCAGCAACTCACCATGATCAGCCTTTGTTTGCGGCTCAGGAAGAAGCCTTGTCCCAATAAAGTAGGTAAAATAGGCCCAGATATACCAACTGATAAGGGCTAGGACAGTGCCTATCAAGATCCCGCCAAATCCTGCCTTTGCAATACTTCCTAATCCTGCCGCTATACTTGAAAGAACAACAACCAACATGGCCTGATGCACTGAACCTTTATCAGCCTCAATCTCCTCATATACGCGAACATCAAGCTTGGCAGAACGAATAATACGATCCGTAAAGTTAGTCATATAATCCCCCCCATTTACTTAAAAGCCTGCAACAACACCCCGCCCTTTGAGCTGTTTAAGAACTGATTTGCATCCCTGCAGGTGAAAATGGGGCACCATGGTTTTTGACTAAAAACCGTTACCTCTTTTTCACATTGTTAGCCAGCTCTTTGATGATAGATATAATATTGCCGCCCCTTTCACGAGCAATACGGTGTGCATCATCAACAATTTTACTGCCTTGGCTTTGAAGAGCTGAAATAGCAGGCACAGCAAGGTTCATTCTCTGGTACTTCCAGACCAAAAAACGGATTGCCAAACGCTCTTCCTGACTTCTTATAAACCCAATCGCTATATTCTCCTTATTTATGCGCAGAATGCCAACATTGCTTAATACTGTTAGTATCCATGCTTGGTAGTTAAGCAGTGCTATCTTTAAAAAACTCCCACGTTTATATTACTATCAAATTCTAAGTGATTAGGTCAAATCCGATAATAAAATTTTGATACACTTCAAAACAGCTATTTACTATTTGGCCGGTCCTCTCAAGATAGCTAGATCGTTTTAGCCTGCCCTTATTTTCTCCTGCTCATCCTCTGTAATAGCATTTTTCATTCCTTTCTCATGATTCACGGTAGTCAATATCCCTGCACCTGCCAAAAAGAAGACAATGATTGAGATGATGCTGATCCTGCCTGTGCCAGTGAGTTGACCTACGACTGCAAAGAGTGCTGGTCCAATGATGCCGGAAAATTTACTGCTTACATTGTAAAATCCAAAAAACTCCGCAGATTTCGATGCTGGCAGCATGGATGCATACATAGAACGGCTGAGAGCCTGTGTTCCGCCTTGAACCATTGAAACGAGAAAAGCGAGAAGCCAGAAATGGGCAGGTTTTTGCATAAAATAGCCCAGAATGGTAACAATCGTGTAAACACCCAGGGCCAAAAGGATTGATTTTTTTGGTCCCAACCTTTTTGGTAACCTTCCAAAAAGTACGGTAAAGGGAATACCGATAAATTGTACCATTAGAATAGCGCCAATGAGATGCGTTCTTCCAATCCCAATCTCTGCACCAAAGATCACAGCCATAATGATGATGGTTCCTACTCCATCATTATAGAGCCAGAAGGCTATGAGAAACTTTGCTAACTCTTTAAATCTTCTAATATCACGAAATGTTCTTTTTAGTCTCTGGTATCCGGCCGTGAGTGGATTCAGACTCTCATTCCTGGCAACAACCACACTTGGTTCAGCGACATTTTTAAAAATTGGGATAGAAAAAAGTGCCCACCAGAGCGCAACTGAAAGAAATGATATTCGCGATGCCCACTCCGCGCCCGGAATACCAAAAGTGTCTGGTTTCAGTATCATAAAAAGATTAAGGGCCAATAAAAGCCCGCCGCCTAAATATCCATAAGCGTAGCCTTCCGCAGAAACCCTATCAATTTCCTCTTTCTTGGCGACATGAGGCAGAAGGCTATCGTAAAAAATATTGCCACACCCAAAGCCTACCCTTCCAAAGATATAGAGAATCGAGGCATACAACCACATGCCATTACCGGCACCAATCAAAAGCCCGGTCGCTACAATGCCGAAAAACGCAAAGCCCGCAAGAAATTTCTTCTTAGCACCGGAGTGGTCACTAATGGCACCCAATAGAGGTGCTGCAATCGCAATAAGGAGCATAGCTATGGTATTGGAATATCCCCAATAACTGGTAGCTGTAGTTCTATTTAGGGTAGCGCCGGCAACGGAGCTGTAAAATTCAGGGAGCACTGCTGCCATAATAGTGGTAGCAAATGCAGAATTCGCCCAGTCATACATCTTCCAACTTCTTAGGACTTTTTTATGATCCGTGGTCATGCTAATTCGTCCCTTACCATCTACATACCATCCTATGAGCTGTTATTCCTTTATTATCCTAAAAATAGACCACTGACAACAATCACCTTACAGCATACTATACTATATTTTATTCTTTACACAAACCTACCTCTACCATATACTCCTTGAACGAAAAAGGACAAAAATCATGGCCAAAAGACGAAAAGAATACAAAGAAACTTCAGCTTGTGGCGAAAAGGCAGAGGAAATCATTCGCGAGATTGAAACGGCACAAAGCCAGAAGCTTCCTCCTGAGGAAATTCTTAAAAATACCTCTGAACATCTAAAATATGAGCCCTGTCTCACAATTCACGTAATTGAGGCCCTGGCAAAAATACCGAGCATTGAAACCGCCCATCTCCTTCTTGAAATGATGGAGAAGGCCGAAGAAAAACAGGTTATCAAAGCTATAAAGCGAACCCTTTACAAGTTAAAGCAAAAGGGCGTGAAATGGGAGGAAAAATCATCCAAGGATAAACCAATCCTGAAACCTCCACAACCAGCTGAACCTCTGGGGTACCTGGGGTCAATTGATCCAACAGGAAGTAGAATAATCATCATAGGCAAACCCCATCCTTTACGGGGTCTCCTGGTCATCTTCAGCATCGTAAATGACCTGGAAGGAATACAAGAATTTAGCCTCAAAGAGTTCAGTAAAAAAGGATTCAACGAGTTTATGAAAAATTCCCTTACCTCAGCAGAATTCCCCATTGTCGCAGCCCCAGGGGCATACTGTATACATCTTCTTAGAGAGGCTGCATCTCTAACCCAGAAGCTTTCCAAACCCCTCCCACAAGGATATCACGATGCCGAAAGGGAATGTAGAAATATCACCTGGGACTACCCTGCCCCGCTCATATATCAGCACATACAAGAAGATGAGGTAAAAGATTCGCCACATCTTTTAAAGGATTCAATCAACCTGCACAAAATCATACCCTTTTCCAGTTGGCACATACCAGCCTCAAAGGTGGAGCAATACGCCACCCGTATCACGGAGACACAACAGAGCAAGATCGTGCTCAGGCCTGATCAAAAGGACGCCCGGCTGAATGCCATATACAGGAATGCTCTGGAAGAGCTATTTCCAGAAAAGAACCGTCTCCTGTGGAAACGACGACTTGAGGAAGCGACCTATATTCTGCTCAAAACAGGAAAAGAAAATGAGGCCAGGGCATCCCTGAGTGCTGCAATCGATCTCAACAATCCCTTTAGTGCCATTGAGCCCAATCCATTTATCTGGAACCTGCTGTTGAAATCCATCTACATCCTGATCCAGGAAGATCATGAGAAACAGGAAGAAGAGAAAAAGACCTCCCTGATCGTTCCACCATAAGAAAGGCTTGTTATTAAAGATCATAATGAAAGTGCTCAATATTCACGAACGCAAACTTGAGGCTAGTTATGAGCAAGTTGGGGCACTCATCGACTCTCTATCCTCAGACCATGACCGGCTTTGGCCAAACCACTCGTGGCCTGGTATGAAATTCGATCGTCCGCTCAGCATAGGGGCAAATGGTGGGCATAATTCGATTGGATATTTTGTTGAGGAATACACATCGGGACAATCTATCCAATTCCGTTTCACAAATCCCAAAGGATTCAATGGATTTCATCGATACGAGATTGTGAAAAGTACACAACGGTCTGTTTTGCTGAGGCATACAATTGAAATGACACTAAAGGGTTTTGCATTTTTAACATGGCCGATTATTATTCGGCCTCTGCATGATGCATTGCTTGAGGATTCTCTTGCCACAGCCCAGGCATCGCTTGGTAAAATTCCGCAAATCAAGACCTGGTCACCATGGGTAAAATTACTTAGATGGGTAATGTCTGGTGGTAAATCACACTCACAGACTACGCCCAACAAATAAAGGATTAGTTCAACAATGCCATAAACACAGCCGGGAATTACCTTGCGCTTCATTCCCGCCGATGATGGTGGCTACATTCGGAGTGAAAAAAATATATTTACAGAGTAATTTAAATGAGTTATCATAGATTTATGCCAGGATATAAATATACTTCGTATTTTGAAAATGAAGTTCTTTAAAAAAGCCATATTCAAAAAAGGAATGATGTATCAAGGTTATAGAAAATCCCCTTAAAGTTGAATGCC
>JAWOBA010000134.1:0-38250 GCA_046498285.1 Desulfatiglandales bacterium
AGGTACAGAAAAAGGTGCTCAAGGGATATAAGCGAGGTGAGACACCCATTACAGGCAGGGCTGCGGATTTTATTGAACCAGAGCTTGAAAAGGACAGAGAGGCAATCGGAGATCTTGCCAAAACAGAGGAAGACCTCCTTACCTATGCCCTGTATCCTACCACGGGTGAGCAATTCTTAAAGTGGAAATACAGTATAGAAGAAAAACCTGCAAGTGTCAAGCCCACGACCCTGGAGGATGTAAAACGGGAGGATGAAGCAATAGAGAAGGCAAAGAAGGAGGCCAGGGGGTAGAAAGGATAATTCAGTATAGTATGAGACCTTTGCATAACCCCTCTTGATCTAAAGACTATGGACTTTTTTGAAGTCACTGGTGGAAGGGTGCTGAAAAGACCAACCCGAGAGCCTCGGAACTGAAAAAAAGTCCATCGTCTTTTTGAGGATGATGAAACTCGCCAGGTTTTCAAAGGTCTCATTATGTGCACAGGGCAATGATAATGAATTAGTCTATGGGGGAATCCATTGAATCCTATATGGATAATTTTAATTGGGTTTTTAGTAGGAATTATAGGAGGTTTTACAGGTGTAGGCGGAGGGATCGTTATAGTTCCTTTGCTATTGCTATTGGGTTTCTCATCTCAGAAGGCAGTAGGAACTTCATTTTTATCTGTATTGATACTTTCTATTTCAGCAGTATTTGCGCATTTCAGGCTAGGCAATATTGATTATAAAATGGGCTTGTTTTTAGCCATAGGTGCAATTTTCGGCGCACAGATAGGGGCTCGGATAACTGAAGTGGTACCTAGTGAGATATTTAAAAAAATCTTTGCAATAATACTCATGCTCATTGCAATAAAGATTTTCTTTCAAAGATAGGATGATTTGAACCCTACTTCTAAAGAGAGATTATTCCTTGATTCTTTTATAATTTTTAATGACTAATCCTGAATTTTGGATTCTGTTGATACTTGGATATAGAATGGAACAAGGGAAAAAAAGGGAAAAAAGAAGTTGACAATTTGCTAACCACGGAGTTATTGATAGCAGCGGATTGTGTTGCAATGAACATGCTTCTGTTTAAGGAGATACTATGCTAGAAATCAGGCTTCATGGAAGAGGTGGCCAGGGTGCTGTAACCTCTGCAGAGTTACTGGCCCTATCCGCCATTAATGAGGGAAAATATGGACAGGCATTTCCTTCCTTTGGCCCGGAAAGACGAGGTGCGCCTGTCGTCGCGTTTTGCAGGGTGGATGATAAACAGATTAAGGTACGCACGGAAATAAATAAGCCAGATCTTGTACTGGTGCTTGATCCATCCATACTGCGGATTGTTAATGTGACCGCAGGGCTGAAGGATGATGGTATTCTGGTAACCAACACTAAGTATACGGCTGATGAGATCAGAAAGGAACTGGGATTGACATGCAAGATTGCTGTGGTAAATGCCACGAAGATTGCAAGAGAGGAATTGGGGTTGCCTATAACCAATACAACTATGCTCGGGGCCTTATTAAAGGCTCAAGCTGTCGTAGATCCTGATTCCCTGATTGAGCCATTGAAAAACAGATTTGGCCGTATAGCCGTAAAAAATATCACCGCCTTTAAAAGAGCATTTAAAGAAACACAATTAGCGTTTTAAATAGAGGGGAAATAAGGTGACAAAGACAAGACAGGATTTGGCCTGGCAGGAACTCGAAGTAGGGGCTACTCTTATTACACCTGGCAATTCAGAGGAATACAAAACCGGTGATTGGCGATCCATGCGGCCAGTTGTCGATAATAAGAAATGTATAAAATGTGGTACTTGTTACATATTTTGCCCTGATGCTGCTATATATGAGACAGAGGAGGGCTTTTTTGAGGCAAACTTGTTCTATTGTAAGGGCTGTGGGATTTGCGCCAATGAATGCCCTACCCATGCTATAGAAATGGTTGAGGAGGAAGAGTAATGGGAAAGAGAATAGGACTGGAAGTTTCATTATCTGCTGCGGAGGCCGTGAAAATGGCAAATGTGGACTGCATCGCTGCCTATCCTATTACGCCCCAGACACATATTGTTGAACACTTATCCGAGCTGGTAAACAATGGTGAATTAGATGCCGAATTTATACCGGTAGAATCTGAGCATTCTGCAATGAGTGTAAGTGCCGGAGTGTCTGCTGTTGGGGCCAGGGCATTTACATGCACCAGTTCCCAGGGTCTCTCATTGATGAATGAGATTGTTCACATAGTTGCCTCTATGAGGCTGCCCGTTGTAATGATTCTTGCAAACAGATCAATGTCAGCGCCTATTAGCATATGGAATGACCATACAGACGTTATGTCTATTAGGGATTGCGGGTGGATTCAGGTGTTTGCCAATAATGGACAGGAGGTATTTGACCATGTTCTCTTTGGTTATAAGGTAGCGGAGGATAAAGATGTTATGCTGCCTCTCATTATAAATATCGATGGTTTTATACTAACCCATGTGATAGAGCCTGTTGAATTCTGGGACCAAGATCAAGTTGAAAAATATTTGCCAACTTTTGAACCCATACAGAGACTGCACCCAGATAAGCCGGTTACCATGGGAGGCGTGGGAATGCCATATATTTTTTCAGAGGCAAAGGTTGCCCAGGATGAGCCACTTAAACAATCAAAGTCTGTTATTAAATCGGCCTGGAAAGAGCTTGGAGATATTGTAGGAAGATATTACAGCCCTATTGAAACCTATAGAAGCGAGGATGCGGACACGCTCTTTATAACCCAGGGCAGCTATGGTGAAACAGTTTCCCTGGTTGTAGATGAATTACGAAATGAAGGAAAATCAGTCGGTCTCATTATGGATAGACTTTGGAGACCATTTCCTTTTGAGGAATTTAGAGAGGCTGTAGGCCGGGCAAAAAACCTTATAGTTATTGACAGGGCGATATCTTACGGCGGCCAAGGTGGACCCCTTGCCATAGATCTCCGCTCTGTTCTTTATAAAGAGAAAAATCAACCAAACATTACCAACTTTATTTGTGGACTTGCAGGTCGAGATGTAACGATTACTGATTTTAAGAATATGTATCAAAGGGCCATGGAAAAGGTTAAAAAACATACTCGAGAAGAAGATTTCGAGTACTATGGAATAAGAGGTAAGTGATGGAAATACTCGAGTCAACCAATGTATATGCCTATAAACTAATTACTAAAAAAGACTATTTTGCTCCAGGCCATAGGGCATGTCAGGGTTGTGCAGAGGCCTTGGGCGTTCGTTTAGTTGCCAAGGCGTTGGGAAGAGATGTTATAGTATCCTCCGCTACTGGATGTATGGAGATTATATCATCTCCTATGCCATATACGAGCTGGCGGGTTCCCTGGATACACGTTGCATTTGAAAATGCCGCGGCAGTAGCATCAGGTGTAGAGGCAGGCATGAAGGTCCTGATGAGAAAAGGGAGGATACCTAAAAAAAGAATAACCTTTCTTGCCATGGCAGGAGATGGCGGGACCAGCGATATAGGTGTCCAGGCCTTATCCGGTGCCCTGGAGCGGGGACATGACTTTATATATATATGCTACGACAATGAGGCATATATGAACACCGGTATCCAGAGATCCTCGGCAACGCCTTTCGGTGCCTCCACCACAACCTCCCCTGCGGGCAAGGTGATACCAGGTCAGGTAACATGGAAGAAAAATATGCCTGAAATCGCCGCAGCCCATAATATACCTTATGTTGCCACAGCATGCCCCAGTTATCCCATAGACCTTATAGAAAAGGTAAAAAAGGCGGCAAGAATAAAGGGACCAGCATATATCCATATTCTCTCAGTATGCCCTACTGGGTGGAGACTTCCTCCGGAGCTTTCCATCAAGGCCGGTCGTCTGGCAGTTGAGGCAGGCGTATTTCCCTTATATGAAGTAGAGCATGGACGGTATAGATTTACCGGAAAGATAGAAAGATTGAGACCTGTCAAGGAATATTTAAAGATACAGGGTCGGTTCAGGCATTTGAGTGAAGAAATGATAGATACAATCCAGAAGAGGATTGTTGAGGAATATGAGAAATTAAAGAAAAAGGTAGAAATGACTGAAGGAGATTAAATGAATCCTAAGGATATTAATACAATATTAGAAAAACACGGGTATGAGGGATCGTCCATAATAGCAATCTTACAGGATTTGCAGGAGGAGGAAAATTACTTACCTGAAAATGATCTTGTCTACATTTCCGAAAACCTCCCCATTCCTTTGACAAGGATATATAGAATAGCCACATTTTATAATGCCTTTAGCCTTATACCTCGCGGGAAGTATCCCATTAGTGTGTGCTTGGGGACGGCCTGTCATGTCAGAGGAGCTCCAATGGTGCTTGACAGGTTAAAATTGGAGCTTGGCATTGATGTTGGCGAAGTAACAGAGGATGGTCTTTTTTCTCTCGAAACAGTCAACTGCCTGGGTGCGTGTGCCATGGGCCCTATTGTTGTTGTGGGAAAAGATTATCACGGACAAATGACCCCTGCAAAAGTGGGATCTGCACTTAAAAAATATAGAAAACCATCTAAGGAATAGAAATGAAAAGCATTAATACTCCCCAGGACCTGGAAAAAATCAGGAAAGAGATTGTAGATGGAAGAGACCCTAAAAAGCCATGTATAGCTATTACTTCAGGAACATCTGCTAGGGCGTATGGATCTGAGAAGGTTATTGATGCCTTGTTAAAAGAATTGAAAAGGCAAGGGTTGACAGAAAAGGTAGACATAAAGATAACAGGGGGACAGGGCTATGATGAAAGGGAGCCGCTGGTCATTGTCTATCCTCAAAATATCTTGTATCAGCAGGTTAAACCGAAGGATATAGCAGAGATAGTTAGTGAAACATTACTTGGGAACCGTATCATAGACCACCTGCTTTATGAGGACCCTCAAACTGGCGAGAAGATTATAAATAAGGATGACATACCATTTTATAAGGCACAGACTCCCTATATTTTTGGGAATAATAGTAACATTGATCCTACGTCAATAGAGGATTACTTTGCAATAGGAGGGTATTCGGCTCTATCAAAGGTTTTAACGGAATTTTCTCCGGAACAGGTGATTGATATAATTAAAAGATCTGGTCTTCGAGGAAGGGGCGGCGGCGGCTTCCCTACGGGCATCAAGTGGGAATCATGTAAGAATGCCCCTGGCACTAAACACTATGTGATTTGTAACGCAGATGAGGGGGACCCTGGTGCATATATGGATAGGGGATTATTGGAGGGAAACCCCCATAGTATAATAGAGGGTATGATGATCGGTGCATATGCAATTGGGTCGGATGAGGGCTATGTATATGTGCGCTATGAATATCCCCTTGCCTCTGAAAACGTAGAAAAAGCCATAGAACAACTCAATGATTATGGATTGTTGGGAGAAAATATCCTTGGTACGGCATTTACGTTCAATACCAAAGTAAGCAGAGGTGGTGGTGCCTTTATCTGTGGAGAATCAACGGCACTTATGGCCTCACTTGAAGGAAAGGCAGGCGAGCCAAGGGCAAAACATATTCATACCGTTGAAAGTGGGCTGTGGGACCAGCCGACCGATCTGAATAATGTAGAAACATGGGCCAATGTGCCCCTTATTATAAACAAAGGGGTTGACTGGTATACAAGTATAGGGACTGAAGGCAGCAAAGGAACCAAGATCTTTTCCCTTGTAGGGAAGGTTAAAAATACGGGCCTTGTAGAAGTTCCAATGGGAATGACAATAAGAAAAATTGTATATGACATTGGCGGGGGTATAGCTGGTAATGGTACCTTTAAAGCGGTACAGACTGGAGGACCTTCAGGTGGTGCCATTCCTGCCTCATTGATAGATATGCCGGTAGATTATGACAAACTCTCTGAGGCGGGTTCTATGATGGGATCTGGCGGCATGATTGTTATGGATGATAAAACATGTATGGTCGATATTGCCAGATATTTTATGAATTTTCTAAAGGATGAAAGTTGTGGCAAATGCACAACCTGTAGAGAAGGTACACGGCGCATGTATGAGGTGCTTGACGCAATTACTAAGGGAGAGGGGAAAGAAGGAGATATTGAACTTCTGGAGGAGCTAAGCTGGATAGTAGCTAAGGGCTCTCTCTGCGCCCTTGGCCAGACGGCTCCGAATCCTGTACTGAGCACTATCAGGTATTTCAGGGATGAATATGAGGCACATATCAAAGAAAAACGCTGCCCGGCAGGTGTTTGCAAGGCCCTTATAACATACTCTATCGATGAAGAAAATTGCACCGGTTGTGGTGCATGCAAAACGGTGTGCCCGGTAGATGCAATCACAGGCAAGAAAAAAGGGCTTCACACAATAGATCCTGATAAATGCATACGTTGTGGAGCATGTATGGCTGCTTGTAAATTCGATGCAGTTATAGTGGTTTAAATTTCACTACTAGTTTCCTTCGTAAAAGTAGGTAATTAGCAACAGGTAAAAGGTTATTTAGCGATGATTACATTTACAATTGATGGAGTGAAAGTAGAGGCAGAAGAGGGACAGAATGTTCTTCAGGTTGCCTTAGATAATGGATTTGATATTCCTCATCTTTGCTACCATGAGGCCCTTGAACCGTATGGCGCTTGCCGTCTTTGCCAGGTAGAAATTACTAAAGGTAACAGAACAAGACTTACTACATCATGCAATTATCCGGTGCTTGAAGGTATTGATGTCCAAACAAAGACTGAGGAGGTTATTAAGGCCAGAAAGATGGTCATAGAGTTGTTATTAGCCAGATCTCCCAATGTACCTGTTATCAAAGATTTGGCTGAGGAATATTCGGTAGGAACGCCGCGATTCCCACTTGATGATGATGACTGCATCCTCTGTGGTTTGTGTGAACGTGTCTGCCGAGAGATCGTTGGTGTTGAGGCTATTTCCTTTCTGGGAAGAGGCTCTGATAGAAAAGTGGGGCCACCATTAGAGATTAATCCCCAAACATGTATAGGCTGTGGTGCTTGCGCCTACATCTGCCCCACCAATTGCATTAAGGTTGAGGAAAACGAAAACGAGAGAACTATTGTCCGTTGGGGAAGGACACTCCCTATGAAAAAGTGTAAGGTGTGCGGGAGGAGCTTTGCCCCATGGTTTCAGCTAGACTATTTCGGGAAAATCACCGAAGGAATCCCAAAAGATTTTTGGGATAAATGCCCTGATTGTAGATAGGTCTTATTTAGTGGTTCAAACGGGGAGATGACCATGGATTGCATTTTCTGTAAGATTGTGGCCGGCGAGATACCCGCGGTGAAGGTATTAGATGAAGAAAAGGTATTTGCCTTTATGGACATTAATCCTTCAAATAAAGGCCACATTCTGGCAATTCCAAAAAATCACGCCGAGAACATAATTGAAATACCGGAAAATGATTTAACAGCTCTTATTAAGGCCGTAAAACGATGTGCAAAGGCAGCTAAAGAGGCACTCAATGCAGAGGGCATAACCATTCTTCAACTTAATGGCAAGGCATCAGATCAGATAATTCCCCATCTTCATGTTCATATCATACCCAGGTGGAAAAATGATGGTCTTCCAATATCCACGTGGGAAATGAAACCCGGTGATATGGAAGAGATAAATGATATAGCCCGAAAGATAAAGGAGCATCTCTCTTAGTACAGACAACCGCAAATTTAGAAATTCCGAATTGAGGGAGTGGAAAAATTCACAAATCCTCCAATCTATACATTGCGTTATCATATCATCTGTATCCTATGATATCTCCCTCGTGGAATTCCGCCTCCATGCTCTCCCCCCTCACCCTGAGGGCAAAGACTCCTTTTGTGTCGGTTTCTACATACTCCCCATACTGAGCGGTATCACATATCTCCTGCCAACTGCCGGCCTGGGTCCATAATAGCACAGGGATACGTTTTGATTCACCTGCAGGCTCCAGATCAGCAGGCAGATATCCTGTCTCTTGCAGAAATTCTCTTACATCTGCCGTGTACGCTTTGAGACCTTTGAAAAACCCGGCGATTTTCACCATCCAGAAAAAGACAATGGACTTTTTTGAAGTGACTGGTGGCTTCCGGCTCGACTCCGTCCTGGAGGGGCCTCCGTCCCGGAAGGTAGAGCCTCCCGCTCGGAGAGAAGGGTGCTGTCTTTTCGTAACGTATCAGTGGAGGAACCCGCAGGCCCCGATTTATCGGGGCAATGCGGGTAGAGCAAAACTCCCCCATGGATACGTTTCTGAAAAGACCAGCCCGGGAGCCTTGGCACTGAAAAAAGTCTATCATCTTTAGATCAATAGGGGTCATGCAAAGGTCTCATCATAGGTTGTATAAGTTCCCACAGTTTTAATAGCGTCCTAATAATATCTGAGGAATAAGATTTTCTTGGCATTGACGCAAAAAATAATCATCTGTCATCCCGGCAATAAAATCTCTGACAATCATAGCGGGGGGGGTAGTATCCCTATAGGAAGAAGACATACCATCTAAAAATTCACTAAAAATAACTGAATTATTATTACCTTCTTTAAGCTCTTTATAATATGTTTTAAAAAGCAATTCAAACATCAACCGTAACTTATTAATTTGCTTTTTTGCCTTGGAGTTGGCGTATATAAACTCTTGGTTAAAATCTTTAAGCTTTCTTAAGGCATTTGCAACATCAGGGCTAAATGAAAGGGAAGGTTTTTCCAGGCTTTCTGCAATCAAATCTTCAACCAAGGTATATACAATAGTTCCATTTGTTTCTCCCAACACGCGACGGCATTCCTCCGGAATTTCATCCCTTTTTATCAAATCCAGGCGTATTGCATCCTCGATATCCCTCCCGATATAGCTAATGGTATCTGCCATCCTAACAACACAACCTTCCATAGTCATAGGCCAAATAGGTTCCCTTGGATCTCCTATCACCCTTTTAATATCTTCTTCCAATCTAGTGAAATTTTTATCTTTATCAGGATACAAGGCAGGATTATGCACCTCTCCATTATGGCAAAGAATACCATCTAATACCTGGAGAGAGAGGTTCCAACCAATACCCTTTCTTTCTATGGCCTCTAAAAAACGTACACCTTGTACATTGTGTAAAAAATTACCAAGACCATATTCCTGGGATAAATCTGAAAGGAACCTTTCTCCATCGTGGCCAAACGGTGAATGTCCTATGTCATGGCCAAGGGCAATGGCCTCAATAAGATCTTCATTCAACCTCAAAAGACGGCCGATAGTCCTGCCAATCTTGGATACTAATTGCACATGAAGAACACGATGGGTAATGTGATCATTTTTTATAAGGTAGAAAACCTGTGTCTTATCAACGTATCTGGAATAAGCTAAAGAATGAAGAATCCTATCGGCATCAATAGAAAAATTTTCCCTGTGACTGTCAACAATCTCCGGCTCATCTCTTCGTCTAACCGCCTGAACACTTAAGGTGGCATAAGGTGAAAACCTATCCTTCTCTGAAAGACGGAGTTGCTGCTTAATATCTTTTAAGATTTTTATCTTATTCATTTTTGGAATGTGTAACTTTAAACATGAAACGTGATTTCATTTTATATACGGTTATCTTAATTTCCGGTAAAGTGACATATTCAGACTACTCCTTGGTGATTCCTGAATAATCTAAAATTGATGGTTTCGTAAAAAGTCATTTTACTCGCTCATGATGCCCATTTTGGCAAAATCTCCAGCAAAATACCTTTTACGAGTTTGTTAAAATTGTAATAAAATTTTTTATCAGCCGTCAATGTATATTTGATCCTTAAACTGGAAACTTGATTTATGATGATTTGATCTTATATTAGTGAATGAGAATAGAACTGTTCTTTATAGATCATTATTGAATATTTATAGGTTATAATTTTCATATGTCATTTTCAAGTTTCGAGTTTCCAGTTTCACGGATCAAAAAACTAAATCTGCACCCTACTGAAAAAAAGGTTTTGTCAACTATCGTTGGGTATCAGATGATTGAAAGTGGGGATATACTCATTGTGGCTGTATCTGGAGGTGCAGATTCAGTTTGCCTTTTGAAAATACTTCACGAACTTAAGCAGTGTTTGAATATCAAACTTATTGTTGCTCATTTTAATCATGGATTGAGGCCGAAAGAAGATGAAAAAGAAACAGAATTTGTTTCTAAGATAGCAAGAAGACTCAGTCTACCCTTGACCATGCATAAAACTAATAGAATAACAAAGGAACACGGATTTTCCATTGAGGAAAAGGCCAGAGATATAAGATATCAATTTTTCCAAAACGTTATTGGAGAATATCATGCCCAAAAAGTCGCCCTTGGCCACAATATGAATGATCAGGCAGAAACTGTTCTTATGCATATTTTAAGAGGAACAGGGCCAACCGGTTTATCCGGAATACCGCCAATCCGACAGAATCGGTTTATAAGACCTCTTATAGATATAACAAGAGATGAAATCCATGCCTATTTAAGGCAAAATGACGAACCATTTATGACAGATAGTTCAAACCTTGAAAAAAAATATTTAAGGAACAAGATACGTTTAGAATTACTGCCACTGCTTCTTCAGTACCAGCCGAGACTTATCGAACACTTAAGTGAACTTGCATTACTATGCAGAAAAGAAGACCAGTTTATGGAGGAAGAAGCAAATAAAGTATTTCAGAAGGTTATTTCTGATTCCTCAAAGTCCTTCTTAGACCTCTCTCTTATAAACTTTAATGATATTTCACAGCCTCTTCAGTATCGTATTATTAGACAGGCAATAAAAAAAATAAAGGGGAACCTCAGAAAGATAGATAGGGGACATATCAAGACGATCATAAATCTCATCAAAACGGATAAACCTCAAGCCAAACTAAATCTTCCTGAAAATACTATAGTTAAGAAGATATATAACAAGCTTAGATTTTCTTCAGGAGAGATTGCTCCAACTGACCATTTCTCTTACTCGATAAATGATATGGGTAGATTTCAAATTCAGAAGATCAATAAAATAATCTCTTTTACGGAGATATCTAAAAATGATTTCATGTTATCTTCTCCTTCTCCTCGAGACGCGTTTCTTGACCTTGAAAAGCTTAAATGGCCTCTGAGAGTGAGAAACTTCAGAACGGGCGATAAATGTATACCCCTTGGTATGAGTGATTTTAAAAAAGTGAAAGATATCTTTATTGATAATAAAATCCCACTGGAAGAGAGAAAAAAGATACCTATTCTTGTAAGCCGTAATGATATAGTGTGGGTATACGGCATAAGGATTGATGACAGATACAAGATCAAACAGGAAACGAAAAGAATTTTGAGATGTAAAGTTGAAGAAAGTATGTTATTATAAAATGTTTTTCATTATTGAGATTTAATGGTTTATAGTTCAAGGCTCGAAAATGATGAAACCAGACAAACAGAAAAATGCAGTAACCAGTTGTGAACCTGAAAATCTGCGTAATTATAAAAATTTAGAGCTTTACACAACCTGACCATTTTTCTACTCCGAATAGAGAGGTTAGCCTTTTATAAGGCGACTGGTGGCCTCGGGCCCGGAGGGCCTACGCCCCGGGGAGAACTGGTGAAAATTCGACCCTCTATAGGAATATATGGGTTCTGCAAAGCTCACCAATTGTACATACACCCTTTTCAGGTTTGTCTATTTTAATAGTAATTATAAAGGAGAAAACATTTGAACACATTTTCTAAAAATTTAACCCTCTGGCTGGTTATCAGCCTTATGATGATTTTACTCTTTCAGATCTTTAAAAAAGAAACCACAGAAACTGGACAGGTAAGCTATAGTGAATTTTTGAACATGGTGGAGGAAGGGGAGGTCACTCAGGTAACCATTCAAGGGGATAGAATATCTGGCACCTCAAATCAAGGAAGATTTTTCAAAACCTTTGCACCAAAGGATCTTGAGCTCATAAAAATCCTACGCAATAAGAAGATAGAAATAACAGCCAGACCAGATGAAACATCTCCATGGTATATGACAATCCTTGTCTCTTGGTTCCCCATGCTTCTTCTGATTGGTGTCTGGATTTTCTTTATGCGCCAAATGCAGGCAGGGGGAGGTAAAGCACTCTCTTTTGGTAAAAGCAGAGCAAAACTTGCAACTAACGAAGGACACAAGGTAACTTTTGATGATGTGGCTGGCATTGATGAGTCTAAGCAAGAACTTCAAGAAATTATAGAATTTTTGAAGGACCCAAAGAAGTTTACCCGTTTAGGGGGCAGAATCCCAAAAGGTGTGCTTTTGATTGGTTCTCCTGGTACAGGCAAGACACTATTAGCCAAAGCTATAGCAGGAGAGGCAGGTGTCCCTTTCTTAAGCATAAGTGGATCTGATTTTGTAGAGATGTTTGTAGGTGTCGGCGCATCACGAGTGAGAGATCTCTTTGTTCAAGGAAAAAAGAATGCCCCCTGTATCATCTTTTTAGATGAGATAGATGCCGTTGGTAGACATAGAGGAGCTGGATTAGGGGGGGGTCATGATGAAAGAGAACAAACATTAAATCAGCTCTTAGTTGAAATGGATGGATTCGAATCTAATGAGGGAGTAATCCTTATTTCCGCCACTAACAGACCTGACGTACTTGATCCTGCATTATTAAGGCCAGGAAGATTTGATAGGCAGGTAGTCGTACCTATGCCTGATATCAGGGGGCGGGAAAATATATTAAAAGTACACACGAAAAAAACAAGGATTGGGGATGATATTGATCATTCCGTAATTGCCAGGGGTACGCCAGGTTTTACCGGTGCAGACCTTGAAAATATGACCAATGAGGCAGCGTTACTTGCAGCAAGGAGAAATAAGGACAAAATAGATATGCAAGACATGGAAGATGCAAAAGATAAGGTGCTTATGGGTGTAGAAAGAAAGAGCATAATTATAAGTGATGATGAGAAAAAAACCACCGCCTATCATGAAGCAGGACACACCTTAGTAGCAAAACTTCTTCCTAATACCGACCCTATACACAAGGTGACCATAATCCCCAGAGGTAGGGCCCTTGGCCTCACACAACAACTCCCCTTAGATGATAAACATACCTATACAAAAGAGTATCTTCTAAATAACATATGTGTCTTGATGGGAGGAAGAATAGCCGAGGAGATTGCCTTAAATACCCAGACTACTGGAGCAAGCAACGATATAGAGAGGACAACCGAGATAGCAAGAAAGATGATTTGTGAATATGGTATGAATGAAAAGCTTGGGCCATTGAGTTTTGGAAAGAAAGAGGAAGAGATATTCCTGGGGCGTGAGATTTCTCAACACAGAGATTATAGCGAAGCAACAGCACAAAAGATTGATCAGGAAGTTAATAATCTCATAGATGATTCCTATAAAAAAGCCTATGACCTTATATCAAATAACCGAAATATCCTCAATAACCTAGCTAAAGCCCTTTTAGAAAAAGAAACCCTCACTGGCGTTGAGATAGATGAAATAGTGGCTAGTAAAAAAAGAAAACGACAATCAAAAAAACAACAGGAATAAAGAAAAGTGATTCCCAAAGGAAAAAAAGCTAACTTTTTGAAATGGTTAGACTATAATTTAGATTTTAATTCTAGAACCTTTATTATGGGTATCCTGAATATTACTCCTGACTCTTTTTTTGATGGGGGTAGCCATTTCCGTGAAAAAGATGCGGTGAGCCATGCTTTGAGGATGGTTGACGAGGGTGTTGATATTATTGATATTGGGGGAGAGTCCACAAGGCCTTTTTCAGACCCTCTGCCCCTCGATGAGGAGATAAGGAGAGTAATCCCCGTTATCAAGGCACTCTCTCAAGAGACGAACATCCCCATAAGCATCGATACCTACAAGAGCGAGGTAGCAAGCGAGGCAATAAAGGCCGGAGCAACAATAGTCAATGACATAAGCGCACTGCGATTTGATCCTGCAATGGGTCAATTGGTTGCAGACGCAGGTATACCTATCATATTGATGCATATGAAAGGAACACCAAAAAATATGCAGGTAAATCCTACCTACAAAGACCTTTTTGCTGAAATAATAGGATTCTTAAGCAAGAGCATGGAACAGGCTGTTAATGCGGGTATAAAAAGAAATGTACTCATTATCGACCCTGGAATAGGTTTTGGTAAATCTTTTGACGATAATCTCAAAATAATAAAAAATTTACAAAAGTTTTCCGTTCTTGGACAGCCAATTCTAATAGGTCCCTCTCATAAAGCCTTCATTGGCCATGTGCTTGGCCTTTCAGTCGAGTATCGTGAAACTGGCACTATGGCCGCTGTTGCGGTTTCCGTACTGAACGGGGCAAATATTGTCAGAGTTCACAATGTTAAGGCCGCCAAAGAGACCGTAACAATGATTGATGCTATACTAAAAACCGAAACTTGAAACTGGATACGTCGTCCTATGTTATTATGTATAGATGTTGGCAATACAAACATTGTTGTTGGCATCTTTCACCATGATACAATGCTTCATCACTGGCGAATGAGAACAGAAAGAGATATGACTAGCGATGAATTAACGATATTAATCAACAATCTGTTTATTCCAGCACAATTAGAGATCAGCAGTATAAGTGATATAATTATCTCTTGCGTTGTACCGCCTCTTCTTAGTCCCCTAAAAGATTTTTGTTCTCTTAATTTTAACCAGAAACCAATAATTGTTAGCTCTGATATTAAGACAGGATTACCTATCAACTATGATAATCCAAAAGAGGTGGGCGCTGATAGAATTGTCAACGCAGTAGCTGCATACCAGAAATACAAAACGGGCCTCATTGTGGTAGATTTTGGCACAGCTACAACTTTTGATTACATATCCTCTGAAGGGGCTTATGAAGGGGGAGCGATAGCTCCCGGCATAACCATCTCTGCTGAGGCCCTTTTTGAAAGGACCTCTAAGCTACCTCGCATTGAGATATTTAATAAACCCAAAACTGTCATAGCAAAGGAAACCATAAGCAGTATAAATTCAGGCCTTGTATACGGATATGCCGGTCTTGTTGATGGAATAGTAAACCGAATAAAGAAAGAGATGGGATCCAACTTTACTGTTATTGCAACAGGTGGTCTCGCACCACTTATAAAATCTGAAGCTAAAACCATCGACTATATCGAAGAATTCTTGACATTAGATGGGTTACAAATACTATTTAAGCTCAACTCCCACAAATAAGCAATACCCTTCTTCTATCACAACTTTATTCCTTTCACATTACAGGTTAGTGTTCAAAGGTTCTAAGTTTGCCGTTCGGGTTTATCTTTTTTTCAATAATCTTGCTCATAGGCTGGCAAGCACTTGATAAACCACGAATGGCGGTACCATACCGCAATCTAGTAGATGACAGGCGGATCAATATACTCAAATAGTTTAATTCTTATGCCCACTATATTCAGCACTTAAATATTCATGGTTCAGATTTTGGTTTAAATTTGAACCTGTGAATCCTTAAACGGTTAAAATTTAAGGTTGTTAATACATGAGAAATAAGATAAAAAACTTTCAAAGATTAGGTTTATAAGACATTTGAATGAAGGCAAACAATACTTACCTAAATACAATGAACAGAGATAATATAAATTATTTTCAATCCTGGTTTACAGATTACGTATCACGGTTTTACTCTAAAGGTCAGGACCAAGAAAATGACTGGGCTATCCAGCTAAAAGAAGAACATTCCTGGAGAGTAAGAAAAGAAATAGTAGATATTAGCCAGAGGATACATCTAGCTAAGAATGATATATTTATTGCTGAAATTCTCGGCCTTTTTCATGATATCGGGCGCTTTTTTCAATATCAAAAATATAAAACATTCAGGGATGATCTCTCTGAAGATCATGCAAAACGAGGAGCACACATAGTTACAAATTCTGATCTATTGACACATGTAACAGATTTAGAGAAAAATATAATTACAAAGGGCATCCTTTATCACAATATTCATATCCTTCCTCAAAATGGAGACCCTCAGTGTCTCTTCTTCTGCAAATTAGTCAGGGATGCCGATAAACTGGACATCTGGAAGGTGGTAATAGATTATTATTTTAGAAAACAAAATTCTAATCACAACTCGATTCTCGAATTAGGGCTACCGGACACCCCTGGATATTCTAACACAGTTTTAAATGATTTATATTCTGGTCAAACATCACGCTCACACACCATTAAAAATTTAAATGATTTTAAACTCCTTCAAATTAGTTGGGTTTATGATATAAACTTTTATCCGACATTCCGAGAAATCAAAAAACGGCACTATATAGATAAGATTGCTTCTACGCTTCCAGAAACTCAAGAACTTAAAAAAGTGATTAAGATTGTTGATAATTACCTGACATTACATTTAGCCTAAAGAGGAATCGTAATGCGCGGAGGCAACACACAAACAAGGTATAAAAAGGATCCTCATTATATGAGTTTTATTTGTAATCTTACTAATCTCCCCCGAAATATTGCAAACCCTGTGGTCACCATTGGGAACTTTGACGGAGTCCATTATGCACATCAGAAAATTTTTAAAAAGATCATAGAGAGGGCCAGGGATTTACATGGCACATCTATCGCTATTACCTTTGAACCACATCCAATAAAAGTAATGTCTCCTACAAAGGCTAAGCCACTTATAACACTTTTAGAACAAAAGAAAGAATTGATACTAAATCAAGGGATCGATATACTTCTTGTAATAGAGTTTACCACAGAATTTGCTACTATTTCAGCTAAAGATTTTATTAAAGATATCTTGGTGGATAACTTAGGGATTAAAGAAATAGTAGTAGGCTATGATTATGCCTTTGGCTATAATAGGCAAGGTAATATAAGAGTTTTGAGGGAAATGGGTTCTCTTTTCAATTTTACTGTCCAACAAATAGATCCTGTGTATGTAGAACATGTCTTGGTATCGTCTACATCAATCCGAAACCTTATTATTGAAGGAGATGTAACTGGTGCAAAAAAATTAATTGGAAGGAACTATCAAATAAGAGGGAAGGTGATTAAGGGCATGAACAGGGGTGGCTCTTTATTGGGCTACCCTACCGCAAATCTAAGATTGACTGACGAGCTCATACCAAAAGAAGGTGTGTATATTGTTTTAGTGGAGATAAACGGTAAAATATATCAAGGATTGACCAACATTGGCTACAATCCGACATTTAAGGATAAACACTTGTCAATCGAAACCTACATTTTTGATTTATCTGCCCAGATACTGAATCAAAAGATCAAGATAGATTTTCTTTCCCGCGTGCGGGATGAAATAGCGTTTGCCAGCAGCAAAGAGCTTTCTGAACAAATAACTCAAGATGTTAAACAAGCACGAGATTTCTTTCAAAAGAAAAAATATACTTTATGAACTGGAAATTCTGGCTAGGCATTTTAATTAGTGTAACATTCTTATATCTTGCATTCCATAATGTGGATTTAAACCTTCTATATTTATCCATTAAATCAACTAATATTCTTTTTTTTATTCCAATTGTCGGCTTAACTATCTCCTTCTATTTAATACGTACCCTCAGATGGTTCTATCTTTTAGAGCAAATAAAGAAAACCCGACTATCCAATCTATTTTTTTCCACAGTTATAGGTTTTGCTGCAAACTATGTGCTTCCTGTACGACTGGGTGAATTTATTAGGGCAAACTATATTGGACGAATGGAAAACATATCCAAAAGCTCTTCATTGGCAACCATTGTTATTGAAAGACTCTTTGATGTTTTTACCATTCTTTTGATGGTATTGTTTGTTATTCTTTTCAATGATTTCCCTTCTGAATGGAGAGCAATATCAAAGGCCTTAAAAACAGGAGGATTTCTTCTGTTTGTTCTTTTCATCATTTTAATCTGTCTCCTTATTGGGCTAAAAAAAAAGCCTCACACATTTCTTACTTTCTTTGCACGGTTTCTTTTCTTTTTACCCCATACAACGCAACAGAGGATTTTTGATCTGCTGAAAAATTTCAGTGATGGCCTTGTCCTTGTTAAAGGTCCAAATCAATTCTTAGCAGCACTATTTTACTCTCTTACCCTCTGGTTTCTTACCGCATTTCAGATATACCTCCTTTCTTTTGCAATGGGTCTATCATTGCCTTTTTTAGCCCCCTTTTTTATTCTAATTCTAATATGTCTTAGTGTTACATTGCCATCTGTGCCTGGCTATATCGGGACATTCCATCTGGCATGTCAATATGGATTAATTTTTTATGGTTTCAGTAAGGAAAAGGCATTATCAATGGCCATCCTTCTTCATGCCGCAGGATTTATCCCTACTATTATTTTAGGCTTGATGCTATTTTTGCTTTATAATATCTCACTACGTAACCTCACCAATGAATAGCAAATTTTTTAAAAAAGTCTGGACATTTCCGATAAATGGCATATTATTTATCTATACAGACTAATGGAGAATATAATTATGAAAAAGAGTTGTCTCATATATCTAATTATTGCCCTTTTTATATGTTCAGCAGGGTGCAGCTCTTCGTATAAGGCAAGGCCACTATCATTTAAGCATCCATCTGCATATCCAAATACTACCACGGTTGCCAATACTATAATCGGCTCAAAAGCCTTTGTTGACAAAAATGAAGCACAAGAGGCCTTTGGTTTTGAGATACGGTCTGCAGGCATGCTTCCCGTTCAAATTGTAGCAGATAACCAGGGCCAAAAAGAATTATATATTGTTGCTGATCAAACATTTCTTCAGGATAAAGAAGGCAACCTCTGGCCTGTGTTAACAGATAAATTTGCATATGAGCGTGTAACAAAATATGCCGAAACCAAAGAGATCTTTAAGGAAGGAGCTTATGCAGGGGTGATGAGTGCAACTGCTGGTGCACTCATTGGAGCAGCAATTGGCATTGTTGCTGGTGAAAATGTTGCCTCTGCAGCGGGAAAAGGAGCAGCTATAGGTGCTGCTGCAGGAGGAACTGCAGGCGGTTTAAAAGGTTATGACTCGGCATATGAGGCACGAAGAGAGGTTATGGAAGACTTTGAACATAAAAGCTTGAAAAATAAGTCCCTTTCTCCCAATAACCTGAGTTATGGCTTTATATTTTTTCCTGGAGAGGCCACGTCCGCCCAATCACTCAGGTTACAATTGAAAGAGAAAGATTCGAACAAAATTTTTACACTAAATTTAAACTTTGAATAATAACCTGTACCTATCTCTATCATGAGACTTTGAAAAACCTGGCGATTTTCACCAGCCCCAAAAAGACAATGGACTTTTTTGAAGTGACTGGTGGCTTCCGGCTCGTAGAGCCTCCCGCTCGGAGAGAAGGGTGCTGAAAAGACCAGCCCGGGAGCCTTGGCACTGAAAAAAGCCCATCGTCTTTAGATTAATAGGGGCTATGCAAAGGTCTTATCATATGTAGAGTGTTTTTCCAGGAGTATGCTCTTCTTTCAGACTTTCCTGTATACAATCAATAGCCTTTTCCATCAACGTAAGAATCTCTTGAATTTTTTTCCTGATAGGATCTTGTAATAATTGGTATTCATTTATAATATCTTTAGTTAATGTTTTTATTCTCCTTTTAAGTTGAGCTATCTTTCTTTCCAGGTTTTCTAAATTATTACCATAGTGCTCATGCTTTTCATTTGAGAGCTCTTTCCCTTCTGCCAGATATTCCTTAAGCTCATTTTCTATTTTCCTTAACTCAACAAGCATTTTTTCAAGTTTCTCTACTACAGATTTTTCGTTATTTACGTAGATAACGTATCCGTTTTCTTGTAATTTATTTCGAATTTCCTTTGATTCTTTCGTGGCCGGTTGGCTACCAGGAATGATAATTTCATGAAGAGAACCTAAAATTTCTTCAATGCTCTCTCCAATAATTATTTTAGAATCTTTTCCACTACGAGCGGAAAGTGGATGAAAGGATGATACAATGAAAATACCTGTAAAGAGAACAAGAAGTTGTTTTGTCTTCATAAGCCTACCTCCTGACTGATTATATATATTAGCATCTCTACTGCAGTATGAGAGCTTTAGAACTCATATTTTCTTAAAGAGGGTCGACTTTTCTTTAGTTCCCTCAGGGGCGTAGGCCCTCCGCATTGCCCCGATAAATCGGGGCAATGCGGTTTCCCACACTGATAAGTTTCAAAAAGCTCTAAGTATATATTTTTTTAATATAGTACTATGGGGTTCTTTTATCAACAAGAGATATATGATATGTAAACCCTAATAGTTTAACGTTAATGGTTTTTCGATGAAAATTCAGATGGAATGTTACTAAATGATAAAGATTGAATCCCTTTCCACTACAATAGCATAAGATCAATATGATGAATATCGTGATAGAAAAACGAGGGGATATACTACGATGTCAATCCAAATAGCGCTTACTCCAACGGCATCTCATTGTATTGAGACTGTGGCAAAAAGGGAATATTGGAAACATGTTAATATCTATCTTAAAAAAAGAACAGAGGATAAAAGGCTCGAAAAAAAAATAGAGCTTCTTAGGTCTTTCCTTGAGACAGCAGACTTCGGTAATCTCAGAATTCAATCAGAGAAGCAGATTATCAATGGAAAACAGGTAACATTTATAGTATCTATGAAAAATGGGAATCCATGGTATGAGATGAAAGTAGTCAATAGTAAATAGTGATAAAATATTACGAAAAAGATGTTGTAATCTATGTATTCAAGTGATATAGGGTATCTCGATTTCTGGTTTAAGAAAAGGGGAAGGCTCATAGTTCTCCGCTATGTGTCTCTCTGGAGTGATCAATTCTCCTATGGAGGAACCCATTATTTGGCCTGAGACCTTTGAAAAACCTGGGGATTTTCACCATCCCCAAAAAGACAATGGACTTTTTTGAAGTGACTGGTGGCTTCCGGCTCGTAGAGCCTCCCGCTCGGAGAGAAGGGTGCTGAAAAGACCAACCCGGGAGCCTCGGAACTAAAAAAAAGCCCATCGTCTTTAGATCAAGAGGGTTTATGCAAAGGTCTCAACCTGTTAATGGTAGCGATGTCTCTTTATTGGGTTCATTGCCACTGTTGGTATATGGGTCACGAAGTGCTAGCGGTGAACGGTTACGAAAAATGTAATACTATTCGCATAATAAGCAATAGGGTACAAAATTTTTGCTGGAGGAATAAAATGCATAGAGAATACTATAAAGAGAGCGGATGTATGAAAAGGAGAGATTTTTTGAAAATTTCTGGCATATTTGGTCTTGGCCTGGCAACATTCCCGATAGGGATACATTCTGCCGAAGCAGTAAAGTTTGATAAAAATCTCTATAAGGTATCAAGATCCAGGCCAGGGATGGGAACAATGGTGTCAATAACTATCTTTAATCCCTCCAAAGACCATGCGGAAGAATCTATTGCCTTAGCCTTTGAGGAAATAGAAAGACTTACAACAATAATGAGCCGGTATGATTCTGCTAGCCCTGTAGCACTTCTGAACCGTGACGGATTTTGTCATAATATTCCTCCTGAACTTTCCTTTGTTATTAAAAAATCTTTACAGTATCACCAAATCAGTAACGGTTTTTTTGATATCACGGTGAAACCAATCGTAGATCTATTAGCCCAATCTTTTCAAAACAAGAAAAATCTGATCCAAAATAAGGAAAGGATCGCTGAACTCTTGAAACTGGTTAATGCCGAACTCATTTTGTTACATAGAAATGATATATCTTTTAAAAAGGATGGCATGGGAATTACGCTGGATGGTATTGCAAAAGGCTTTATCGTGGATAAGGCAATTGAGAAATTAATGCAACAGGGAATAAAACATGCACTTATAAACGCGGGTGGAGACATTAGAACTATAGGGGAAAAAGGAAATAACAGGCCCTGGAAAATAGCCATCGAAGATCCGCTTAAAAAAGAAAAGTATCCAGACATAGTCTCTATCACCAATAGCTCGATAGCCACTTCCGGCAACTATGAGATATTTTTTGACCGGGAGAAAATCTTTCATCATATCCTTAACCCTAAAACAGGGTTATCACCGCTTATTAATGCAAGTGTTTCTATTCAGGCCCCAACAGCAATAGAAGCTGATGCGCTTTCAACCGCACTCTTTACCCTTGACCCAGCCCGTGGGACGGCATTGATACATTCTATTCCTCACTGTCAAAGCCTCATTATTACGAGAAATCAACAAAAGATTAAATCTAATGGATGGAAAGGCAGGATCACGTAATAATGAAAGACTATCTCTAAATTTTCCCTCTTGGTTGAATTGAGTGTGGCTATCAGAACATTCTATCTTCAATTACTTTTTTCAGTTTTGGTAGGGTAGATGGATGTATAGCTGAGATTGGAATTCCACCAAGCCGCATAGCAAAATGATCTATCCGGGATTCATCCAACCTGTCGATTTTATTTAAAACTAATACTGTCGGAATCTCTGTCAAATCAAGACTGTTCAAGATTTTTTTTACTGATTCTATCTGATCTTCTAATCTGGAATTACTTATATCTGCTACATGAAGGAGGAGATCTGCTTCATGAAGTTCTTCAAGGGTTGCGGCAAAGGCCTTGAAGAGGTCCTCTGGCAGATCCTTGATAAAACCGACTGTATCAGTAATGATGGCATCTCCATTCTTCATCCTGAGATAGCGGCTTGCAGGATCAAGAGTTACAAAAAGCCTATTTTCAACCTTGATATTACTTCTTGTGAAGGCATTAAGAAGGGTGGATTTTCCCGCATTTGTATACCCAACAATTGAGATTACTGGCATACCTCTCTTTTTCCTTTTTTTTCTCCTCTCCTTCCTCTGAGATCTGATTTCTATTAATTCTTTATTTAAGAAGGCAATCTTATCCCTGACCCTCCTCCTATTAATTTCGAGCTTGGTCTCCCCCGGCCCTCTCCCACCTATACCCCCAGTAAGTCTTGACATTGCTGTATTTTTGGTAATCAACCTGGGTAGAACATACCCTAATTGAGCAAGCTCAACCTGAATTTTCCCTTCTCTCGTGATTGCCCTTTTGGAAAAAATATCCAGTATCAACTGTGTCCTATCAATCATCTTCATTTCTGTGGCATCTGTCAGAGTTTTGACTTGAGCAGGGGTTAACTCACCATCAAATATCAGGAGGTTAGCGCCTGCTTGAAGAGAACGTACAACTAATTCACTTAGTTTGCCTTTCCCTAAGAGAAACCGCGCATCTACATTAGTCTTTTTCTGAATAATAGAATCTACAACCACAAGGTTATTGGTTCTTGAAAGCTCTTTTAGTTCTTGGAGTGATTCCTCTGCCTCCTGCCTCGAGGTGCTATTTACGCTTACAAGAACTGCTCTTTCTTTCTTTCCCATACCAATGTGGGTTCCTGTTTTGGTAAGCTGATTTTCAAGATCTCTTATAAATTCTAAGAAATTGAGATCTAGCATACCAATATCAGGTATATGCTCTATGGTCCATGGCTTCCCTAATTTATTTTTGGGTAGAATATGGGCATAATAAAGATCAGCAGAAAAACCATTATTGGTAATGTTGAGGCAAACCATTAAATCCAGTTTAAGGAGGGCTAAATCCATTAAATCTTCTTGACTCAATGGTTCTCCATGGAGATGAGTATGGATACACCTGAGGCCTTTAAGTCTACCGGGACCAGATCGAAACCGGTTTAAATCAGGAATAAGGATACTGTGATCATTGCCTACAACCACATATTCCACATCCCCTCTTCTTCCTACAAGGAGTGCTATCTGTCTCTTAATTGCTGAAGAAAGTTCAGCTAATCGGCGTGCTATTTGACGGGAAACTATCGCATCTTCTGGGATACGTCGTCTATAAATAGCTTGAAGTCCTTTTAAATGGCTGGCTTTGAGACCACCAATTTTGCCATATACCTTCTCTATGGCTATGCCTCAAGTTTTATATAAAAGGTCACTGCTGTCCAAGATAATTCACATCCATCGTTTTTGGACAGATACGTATTTGATTTTACACGATGCTATTTGTGTGCGGAAATTCAGGTTGTCTGTACCTGCATATGCTGTCCAAAACCGGTGACATTCAACGATGGGAATTTTCAATACACGTTAATCCCTAATCCCTGAAAGGCATTAAATACGACCTTTAAAGAGCTTTTAGAGATTCTAATATAGTATTTACGTGCTTACAAGATTCAAATGCTGTCCAAATAAAAAATCGATTTTAGACAAGAGTGATGAAAGGTATCAAATGAAGTACCTTGCACCCTGCTCAGCTTTGACATGTTACAAGATATCAAAAACTACAAAAACTATGAAAGTAGCAATCTAAGTAGAATAAGTCCTTATCTTAGGTAGATGCCAGAAAGTATATCCTTATTATTCTTCTACTAATTCATCGTTATAGTAACTTTGAAATTTGGTATATTTTTCCCTAAATGTTAAATTAACCAAACCAGTCGGACCATTTCTATGTTTGGCAATAATAAGTTCAGCCTTTCCTTTATTTTCCTCTGTTCGATTATATAATTCTTCACGATAAATAAACAAAATCAAATCTGCATCCTGCTCTATAGCGCCTGACTCCCTCAAATCAGCTAATAGTGGTCTTTTGTTGGGCCTATCCTCAACCTTCCTGTTTAATTGTGAAACAGCGATAATGGGTATATCCAAATCCTTTGCAAGCGCTTTCAAAGACCGAGATATATCGGAAATCTCCAACTGCCTTGACTCGACCGACTTCTTACTTTGCATTAATTGGAGGTAATCAATAACAACTAAAGATATATTATACTTCTTTTTCAATCGTCTGGCCTTTGCCTTTATCTCTAATGCAGACAAACCAGAGGAATCATCAATATAAATTGGTAACTCTGAAAGCCTATTAGCCGAGTCTGTCAAGCGGAGGTAATCATCATCTTGTAAGGCCCCTTTTCTTAATTTCCATGCATCTATCATAGCATCACATCCCAATAACCTAATACCAAGTTGAAGGCTTGACATCTCAAGAGAAAATACAGCAACACCTACTTTATCGGTCAGCGCTGCATTAAACGCAATATTTAAGGCCAATGCTGTTTTACCCATGCTTGGCCTGCCAGCAATAATAATAAGATCAGAGGGCTGAAGCCCAGAGGTAAGACTATCAAAGTCGGTAAATCCTGTCGAAATACCTGTTATATTACTACCGGCAGTGCTCTCTATTTTCTTGAAGCTATTTTTGACAACCTCATCTAATGGTAAAAAGTGTTGATCTATATTTCTATCAGCTATCTCAAATATATACTGCTCAGCTGAATCAAGAATTTCTTCAGTATTATGGGTAGGCTGAAAGCAGACTTCAGATATATGAGAACACTGTTGAATCAAATTTCTTCTTGTTGATAAGTCTTTAACAATTTCAGCATGATACATTATGCCAGCAGAAGTTGCTGTTGCCTCTGCCAGAGAGGCTAAATAATCTGTGCCTCCAACCTTCTCCAAGACACCTTTTTGGTTTAACACCTGAGAAAGGGTTATCACATCTACCGGATCATCTCTGTTATATAAGGTAAGCATCCCCTCAAATATGAGCGCATGAGCCTCTCTATAAAAATCTTCACCAGACAGGACATCTGCAATCTGATTAAGCGCATCATTATTAATCAATATTCCACCTATTATAGCCTGTTCAGCCTCCAGGTTATGAGGGGGGACCTTATAGGTAGAATAACCAATATCTTCTTTCTGTTTAGGCCTAGCCATCAGCTCACGCCTTTTCTTCCTCTTTCTCGACAACGACTTTCATTTTAGTCATAACCTCTGGATGGAGTTTAATAGAAACTTCAAACTCTCCAAGTGTTCTGATTGCCTCATTAATAATAATCTTTCTCCTATCTATGCTAATTCCTTGCTGTTCTAATAGCTGAGCAATGTCTCTGCTGGTAACAGATCCATAAAGTTTATCTTCTTCACCAGCCTTTCGTGAGGTCGTTATGATTATATGAGAAATCTCTTCTGCATCTCTTTCAGCTTCCTCTTTATATTTCACGTGGTTGGCCATTATTTTATGCCTTCTCATCTCTAAGGCCTTTATATTGCCATCAGTGGCCTCAATAGCAACACCTTTTGGAATAAGAAAATTTCTTGCATACCCCTTAGCGACATCTACGATATCACCTTCAAAACCAAGCGATTCAAAATTTCTCATCAAAATAATTTTCATGTCTTTTTTTCCATTCTCATTTTGTTATAAATCGTAAGTAAGGTAAGGAACTACAATTTTCCTAAAGATATGAATAAAGGATAATAAGGGCTTGGGGAATAGAACATAAATCTTTACAACACAAAGCTATTTCTTAGGATTCCCGATATTCCTTCGTCTTTACCGTTGCAGTAGTAAAAGGCAATAGGGCAATATTTCTCGCTCTTTTTATAGCTAAAGCAACCATTCTTTGATGCTTAGCGCAGTTGCCAGAAATTCTTCGGGGTATGATCTTACCTCTTTCCGTAGTAAAGGCTGCAAGATTCTTTGAGTCTTTATAGTCAATTTTTAGGCTTGAATCAGCACAAAAGCGACAGATTTTGTGCTTAATAAATACTTTTTTTGTTTTATCATTAAAATCCATTATGTTTCCTCAACTTTTTTCATTGTGGCTCTCTTTTGCTATATTTTCTATTTCCTTCTCTTGGCTTACTAAGCCCTCTGGATCTACATTTTCATCAATTTTTACAGTTAGATATTTTAATACTCGATCATCTAATTTCAAATTTCTTTCTAAGTCTGTTACCAGTTTAGGAAGAGCGCAAAAATCTAATACCACATAGTAACCTTTATCAAATCGCTTAACCTCATAGGCTAATTTTCTCTTTCCCCACTCATTAACCTTTACAATAAAACCTTTTAGCTTTGTGGTAAGATCCGAAAATTTATCAATTGTCTCTTTTAGAGAGTCATCGTCCAACGTGGGGTTTACAATAAAAATTGTTTCGTAATGATTCATTGAATAGGGTACCTTTCTTATTTATACTATGAGACCTTTGCATAACCCCTATTGATCTAAAGACGATGGGCTTTTTTTCAGTTCCGAGGCTCCCGGGTTGGTCTTTTCAGCACCCTTCTCTCCGAGCGGGAGGCTCTACGAGCCGGAGGCCACCAGTCACTTCAAAAAAGTCCATCGTCTTTTTGGGGATGGTGAAAATCGCCAGGTTTTTCAAGGGTCTCACTATATGTTAAAAATTGTAACCATTTCTATCTCTGTTGCTAAAAATTGTCAACTGATTTTTGACAAACTCGTAAAAAGCTAATTTATGCCGCAAGCGGCATCCTATAAACAACGAACTCGATGAAGTGAAGAAAAGTAAAATAATCACTGATATCAATACATAATAATACAAACGCAACATGCAAATAAACCGACTTCGTTGGAAGTCTTTTACAAGCGATTTTGGCCCTTTTTGGAAAGGGATGATTCATAAAATGCTGGCTGTTGCAAATTCCAAACTGCCCGCCTGAGGTGTGATGGACTAGCACAGCAAAAAATACCAAGCTACCTTAAGATCTTCAGGACGAGTTTTTGGAATTGAGCAAAGCATCTCTTGAACCCCAAAATGGGAAGCATGCATAAGGTAATGGCTACCATCAATCATGGGGAAAACGGGAAAGATCTTCCTTTAAGCCAAAAATGATAAGGTTATCTCCTTCTTTTATTATAGTCGAAGATGTGGGTAAGCTATATGAAACTTTATTACTTCCCTCTTCAGTTTGCCTTTTGATTGTTAAAATGGTGGCTCCAAAACGTTGCCGAAGTTTCAATTCCCCTACACTCCTTCCTGTAAAAATACCGGGGGCAGTAATTTCTGACACTATAAACCCACCCACTAAAGACATCCTTTGAGAGTGTATCTTTTGCTGAAGCCGAAATGACGTAGCCAAACCAGATGCCATATCTAATTTAAAGATTTCCCTGTTGTAAGCCTCTATGACATCACCTCTTCGTATTGTGCCAATCAATTGTCCTTTCTCTACTATGGGGATCTGATCAAGTTCAAATTTCCCAAAGAGCTGCATAACCATATCAAGAGTTTCGTTTGGACGTACCACTGTTACTTCTTGGTCCATGAGATCTGATGCAATTACAACATCACGAACGGATTCAAAATCCTTTAGAATAGGTCGCAAGTTTTCAAGTGAGATATGACCATGTATTCGATTATCATCCCCAACCACAAAAAAGTAGGAGTGGGCACTTGCCATCATCCTCGTAGCAAGTTCAGCCAAGGGTGTTGAGGGAGAAACCACCTCAATTTCAGGAATCATTACCTCAGAAACCTTGAGGCGCTTAAGAACGTTGAGTTCCTTTCCACCATAGATATTTACTCCCCTTCGGACTAATTTGAGAGTATATATAGATTCTCTGGAAAGCTGTGCTGAGATCACTAATCCTATAGTGCATGCAAACATTAAAGGTAATATTATGAGATAATTGGATGTCATCTCAAAGATAATAATCATAGCGGTAATAGGGGCTCTAGTGGTACCAGAGACCACAGCACCCATGCCCACCAAGGCATATGCACCAGGCAATGCAGTAGTGTAGGGAAAAAGTGCATGAACAACCTGTCCAAATACACCACCTAATGCTGCCCCCATAAAAAGTGAGGGAGCAAATACGCCCCCTGAACTACCTGACCCAACAGTTATACTTGTAGCTACTATTTTGGCAACGAGGAGCCCAAAAAGCATAACCCCAAACAGTTCAGCATGTAAGATCTGGGTAATTGATTCATATCCTACACCAAAGATCTGGGGGAAGAAAATCCCAATGCATCCAATAATCGCCCCCCCGATAGCAGGCTTAACAAATCCTGGCAATTTCCATTTTTCAAAGAAATCTTCCATACCATAAAGAAGACGAATAAATATATAGGCAACAACCCCAGCGAAGACCCCCAATGCTAAATAGAGAAATAATTCACTATAATGCAAAAGATCATAGGAAGGGATTTCAAAGGCAGGAAAGTTCCCCAGGTAGTGCCTGGATAGGGCAGTGGCAATAACTGATGAAACTACTATAGGAATAAACTGTAATGCAGCTAATTCACTCAGTACAATTTCTAAAGAAAAAAGTATGCCTGCCATAGGGGCATTAAAAGTGGCTGCAATACCCGCTGCTGCACCACAGGCTACTAAAATCCGGAGACGTCCTCCAGCTATCTTAAATAGTCTTCCAATAGCTGAAGAAATAGCAGAACCAATTTGTACAATAGGACCTTCACGGCCTGCCGAGCCACCAGAACCGATACAAATAGCAGATGCGAAGGCCTTGGCAAAAACTACACGGGTCCGCATTCTCCCGTCTTTTAAGGCAACCGCCTCCATCACCTCTGGCACGCCATGCCCTTTTGCCTCATGTGCAAAGAAATGGACAATGATCCCTACTAGAAGACCACCAATTGTGGGGATTAATATCTTTATCCAAAAGGGCGCTGCAAGCGCCATGCTTAATATATCTTTCCCCTCTGTCCCTGTTGCATTCCCCCACCCGGCCTGGGAAGCCATGGCAATTATTTTTCGAAACCCGATAGCTCCATATCCACCCACCGCACCGGCAATGCCACCCATTACAATCATAAAAAGATGTTCACTGCGTGTGAAACTAAGTACAGCCTGGCGTATGCCACCTTGGATTTTTGAAAAAAGAGTACATTTCATTTCATGTAGTTATGACTCAGACTGTGTAAGTAGGAGGTTCATACCCATTGCACATGAACCTCACCTAGCCAAGGAATGCTATTTTTGATGAGATATTGACAGAGGTTTTATTATATCAAGCCCCAAGCCCTAGCAAAACTAACTTTTTTAATCAAATAAAAAGATCAAAAACCATCACGATATTTTACATAGGACTGCTCATTATATTAAAATTTACTAACACCTGATAAAAGACTATTTTTCTCCTCTTTTCAGCACCACATATCTTGAATGACCTCTATGTTTTACCACGATGAGGATCTGTTTCTTTGATGACACTTCCTGCATTTTTTCTTTATAATCATCTATATTTTCTATAGGCTTATGTTCTATCTCTTGAATCAAATCACCTCTTTGCAATCCCGCATCAGAAGCTGGGCTATCTTTCTTTACGCTCGATACAACTACCCCTTTCTCACCATTTAAAGATAAGCTTTCCGCAAGTTCAGGAGTAAGTTCTTGAACAGAGAATCCATAACCTTCTTCTACTTCAGGGATGGTAGCGGCCATTCTTTCCTCCTCTTTCAATTCTCCTAGTGTGACCGTCAGTTCCTTTTCTTTTTTATCCCTGATTACAGCTACCTTTACTGTTTTACCTACTGGCGTTTCTGCAACCATAGCTGGCAGGGTTTTCATCTCCTCAACCTTTTTACCATCAAAACGAACTATTACATCCCCTCTCTTTAGGCCAGCCTTATCAGCAGGACTGCCCTTGGTTACCTCTCCTATCAGCGCTCCGTCCATGGTTTCGAGATCGAATTTCTCCTTAAACTCCGGGGTAACACTTTGAATACTAACACCAAGCCAACCCCTTATAACCTTTCCTCTCTCTTTCAACTGGGGCATAATGGACTTGGCCATATTAATCGGTATAGCAAAGCCAATTCCTACATTTGCCCCGCTTTGGCTTACAATAGCTGTGTTTATTCCTATAACCTCTCCTTCAAGGTTGAACAGGGGTCCACCTGAATTTCCAGGGTTTATTGTAGCATCTGTCTGGATAAAATCGTCATATGGGCCTGCACCTATCACCCTTCCTTTCGCGCTTACAATACCTGCTGTTACAGTACTTCCAAGACCAAAGGGATTTCCTATAGCCATAACCCAATCACCAATGCTCAGCTTATCTGAATCCCCGAGAGTGGCCGCTGGAATATCATCTTCGACCTTGATCTTTATTAGGGCAAGGTCAGTCTTGGCATCTTTGCCAATCACCTTTGCCTCATATTGTTTTTTATCAGAAAGGGTTACCAGGATTTCATCTGCATCGGCAACTACATGGTTATTGGTGAGAATATATCCGTCATTACTCACTACTACGCCTGATCCGAGGCTCCTCTGTTTCATCTCTTCCTCAGGTCCTTGGCCGAAAAAGTGACGGAAAAACTCATCCCCAAAAAAATCCCTAAACTCCCTCCCCTGAAAAGGAGAAAATCTGCTCATTCCCTTAATGGTTTTTGTAGTGCTAATATTAACAGCCACATGAGCCTGTTTCTCTGCCAATTCTGCAAAACTACCAGGGACACCTTTTTTTGCCACAGCATTCTGACTAAGCCAGAAAACTGAAAAAAAGATAATAGCCAAACCGATATAAGTTTTTTTGCTTTGTTGAAAAAGCTGATTTTTCATCACCATTTTACCTCCTTGTTTAATGCCTTTTTTTACTTCTGTTCCTCCAATTTTTTAAGGGTGTCTTGAGCCTTTGCCAAGTCTCTTCTTAAGGCAACCATCTCTTCTTTCAATCGTTCTGCCTCGCTATGTTCATGAGCCTCGTTATTAGGTAAAGATTCATGGTCGCTGCAGGGAACTGCTCCATCAATTTTGTTATTCATGTAATCTTTTAATACGTTTCCCACTATACCGGAAGCTCCTGTAAACGCTTGAATTCCGAGATGTTGAAAGACACCGATGGCCTTTGGCCCCATACCACCAGCAATGATTACATCAGCTCCTAAGCTATGTATAAAATTAGGTACTTCACCAGTCTGTCCATGGCTCTCATAAAATGGATTTTTTACTGCCTGGACATTCTTGATTTCCTTTTCATCCATTTCCACCACTATATAATAGGGGCACCTTCCAAAATGATGACTTAAGACCGAATCTAACCCCATATTATCATCTGTAGCAAATGCAATTTTCATGTCCATAATCTCCTTTTTTCAGATTATTCCTTTACCGTTTCATTTTCCTTTCACTAGCAAATAAATTAGTACCTGCATCAAACATCAAGCAAAGTTGTCATTTCAAGCAAATCGAGAAATCATATCCTGTTAAACATATAAACCTCATAGATATCTCACTATGGCCGAAAATGAGCTAACCGGAGGCATGGCAGCGAGGTATCAATCGGAGGATCCATGATCGCTCCTTGGGGCGAGGTATTAAACTCTTGTCCGCCTTCGGCGAGCTTAAAAAAACTTTCATGCAGGCACTCACTTGTATAATAGTCATGTTGCTTATATTGTACACAATTTCGATATAAGATATACGTATGAAAGATAAGGCGGTAAGGGCAGAATGTCAAGGTAAGAAAACTAAAGATGAAAACGTTTCAGGCTTATCCTCAGCCTATAGAGTTTTTTTACATGAGGAGCTACATAATACCTCTTCTTCAACTGCTGTTTCAGGTTTATTGAATTGAGGGAATTCAAAAATGATGCCTTCACGAAACCTTTCCAAGGATTTTTTTCTAACTTTTTTGCCCTCCCCCCTCTTTGAAGGGGCCAATTTTAGGTAAAAAAGGAGGCTATTTTAAGGAGAGGACTCTGTAATTTATTGATAGTATAGGGAAGTTTTATAGGAGGAAAACGGTAATGGTACCTTTATGCAACTCGTTGTTATTATTTAATTTCTGAGTTTCATGATGGGCACTATGATAAAAAAATAGGAGGTCGCATCAAAGCTCAGACAATCAGAAACAATAAAATCCAAATACTGCATAGAATAAGAGACATCATGAGGAAACAAAAAGTCATATATCATCACTTTGACTCTATCCAGAACTAGCTTAATCCCGGTTTAACCATGTAACACATATATGGGTACAAATCAGCATTAGCATCGCTAAGCTCGAATGGTCAATCCTAAATCTCCATGTGCGGCACGTCCATAAGTAAAAGGATATCTTTTATTCGACTCCTATCTCCTTAGAGATTATGTGTGTTATCGGTTCGATCTTTGTAAGGTTTTCAATGCACGTTTAATCCATTTCCCCTTAAATAATCCTTCACCTCTCGAATGCTTACAATACGATAATGAAACACAGAAGCAGCCAGTAGAATCTGTGCTCCACCCAAAACCACTCCTTCATAGAAATGTTTAAGCTTTCCAGCACCACCTGAAGCCACTACCGGTACATCAACGACATCTGATATGGCTTTTGTGTATTCAAGATCATAGCCTGCCTGTGTTCCATCTCCATCCATACTGGTGGGCAAAATTACACCTGCACCTAATTCCTCACACTGTTTTGCCCATTCGATAGCATCCTTACCAGTTGGATATGTACCACCTGAAACGACCAACTCAAAACCAGAGGGCATATCGTTATTTCGTTTCGCATCGATCGCCACAGTGATTTTTTCTGATCCAAATTGTTTCGCCCCTGCTCTGATGAGCTCAGGATCCCTTACTGCCGCACTGTTCATAGAAACTTTATTTGCGCCTGCTTCCAAGACCACAGCAATATCCTCTAATACAGATATCCCTCCCCCAACAGTCAAGGGGATATCAATAACCGATGAGACATTTCGCACCCATGTCATCTGGGTTTTTCTTTGCTCTACTGTTGCTGCTATATCCAGCATGGCTAGCTCATCGGCTCCCTCTTTTTGATATAAAATAGCATTTTCTACGGGATCGCCGGCATGTTTCAAATCAACAAAATGGATTCCCTTGACAACCCTCCCATCTTTCATATCGAGACAAGGCATTATTTTAATTGTATTCATGCATCCCCTTTTTTTTCTTTGAGTAGCATCAATCTCACACTCTTTTACGTTACCTCCTCACACTGTATGAGTATCCTCACAATTAGGTGAGTTTTGAAAAATCTGACAAGTACTGCCACGTTCAACAAAAATAGGAATTATGCAAATAGCTTCCTCCAGTTAGCATAATATTATTGCATAGTTTTAGCTTTTATATCAATCCTTTTCTTCCCCTGCAAGAGGATGAGCTTGACAATGTAAAATTCTACCTTATTTTTAGGCATACGAATTGATGAAATACTGCTCCCTGCAATGTAGATAGGAAATGGAAAGCATCGTATAATAAGATTAGGGTATAAATCATGCTTAGAAAATTAGTTGTGGGCCCTTATCAGGCTAACTGTTATATTTTGGGTGATCAACAAACAAAAACAGGAGTTGTAATTGATCCTGGAGATGAAGTATTACGTATTCTGAAAGAAATTTCAAAAAATGATCTAAAGATCATCTATATTCTCATTACCCATGGCCACATTGATCATATTGGAGGTAGTGTTGAATTAAAAAAGCTAACCAAGGCTCCCCTATTCATTCACACACTTGATACCCCAGGTCTGAATTTTAGACCGGATGGGTATCTCTATGATGGCCAGAAAATACATTTTGGTAGTTACAGTATATCAGTGATTCATACTCCTGGACACTCTCCAGGGGGAGTCAGCTTTTATTCTCCTGGCGTTATCTTTACTGGTGATACCCTTTTTGCAGGCTCTATCGGTCGAACCGATTTTCCTGGTGGAGATTATAATAAATTGATAGAAGGAGTTGTAACAAAGATATTCCCTTTAGGAGATGATGTACGAGTATATCCAGGACATGGCCCGGCGACCACCATTGGCAGAGAACGTTTAACAAACCCTTTTTTTACAGCCAGCCGCACTTTTTAATGGTACACATACAATTTCATATGCCGTAGTAACATAAATATCATATCTACTTAAATGCATTACAAGTATATGGTTGTTTTTCGCTGTTGAAGAGAAAAGCATTTTTATATAAACTAAAGAAATAGATATATGCAACCGCTTAGGTCCAGAGTTTCCGAGATTGCCATTCAATGCAATAAGATGATGTACCCATCAGCCCTTACTTTTTATAGGGATTAGCTGGCCTTAATGACGTATTCACAAAGAAATATTGAGGGATAAGGGAATATGAATCCATTGATTGCCAAAGGCGCAGATATGATACAACAATCGAAAAAGATTCTTGTTTTCTCAGGCGCTGGGTTAAGTACGGAATCTGGTATCCCTGATTTCAGGAGTCCGGGAGGCATCTGGAGCAGGTATGATCCATCAGATTTTGTCTTTGATAAAATCATATCTAATGAAAAAAGTAGGGAAAAATACTGGCAGATGAGCACAGAGTTCTACCAGACTATGAAAGATGCTCTCCCAAACCGTGCTCACTATGCGATTAAACTTGTGGAAGACATGGGTAAGCTTCTATCAGTAGTAACCCAGAATATCGACTGGCTTCATCAAAAAGCCGGCAACTCGCCAGATAAAATTATTGAAATTCATGGCACTGCTTTTTCAGTTTCCTGTCTAAATTGTGGAAAAAAATATACCAGGGATGAAATCCAACAACGGATACAATCAGGCGAAAAGGTTCCTTATTGCGATGATTGTATGGGTATTCTAAAACCAGATACTATCTCATTTGGCCAGGCAATGCCTGAAGAAAAGATGGCACAAGCAATCAGGCATGCTCGAGAATGTGATCTCTGTATTGTGCTTGGTTCTTCACTTGTGGTTTATCCTGCTGCTTCTGTTCCTCTTACAGCGGCTCAAAACGGGGCAAAGCTGATAATAATAAATCGCGATGAAACACCCTTTGATTCTATGGCGCATCTGCTTTCACACGAATCAGTACCCCAAGTTTTGGGGGATATGTTGAAAATGTCTACGATCTCTCCCTTCCCGGCGGGGCTTAAAAATGGAAATAATTCATGAGCCGCCTCCAACCCCATCCGCCCGGATTTGGCATGAAAGAATGGCGGTAAAAACTAAAGCTTTAAGGAGGGTATAATGTTACGAATCGGTTTTATTGGATGGCGCGGTATGGTTGGATCAGTTCTTTTGGAACGCATGCAAGAAGAACGGGACTTTATAGGTTTCGAGCCAATATTTTTTACCACATCAAATGTCAATGGTAAAGGCCCTGACGTGGGTCTTAACATTCCGCCGTTAAAAGATGCCCTTGACATCAAGCTCCTTTCCGCTATGGATATCATCCTAACCTGCCAGGGAGGTGATTATACAAAAAAAGTATACCCCGAATTACGCAACCAGGGATGGAAAGGCTATTGGATAGATTCATCGTCTGCCCTGCGTATGAATGATGATAGCATTATTGTTTTGGACCCTGTAAATAGGGCTGTGATAGACGCTGGATTAATATCAGGAATCAAAACCTATGTGGGTGGAAACTGTACCGTGAGTCTGATGCTTATGGCCATTTCAGGTCTTTTTGCCTCCGGACATATTGAGTGGGTGTCTTCCATGACCTATCAATCTGCATCAGGCGCTGGAGCCAAGCATATGAAAGAGTTGATTGCTCAAATGGCCATCCTCGGGGATGCCTCTCGAAGCCTTCTTGATAACCCAGCATCCACTGCCATAGCCATTGACGAGGTAGTTACCAAAGAATTGAGAACTGCTGCATTTCCGACTGAAAATTTCTCTGCTCCTCTTGCTGGCAGCCTCATACCATGGATCGATTCTGCAATGGAATCCGGGCAGACGAGAGAAGAATGGAAAGGCTCAGCTGAAACAAACAAGATTTTGCAAACAAGAAACCAGATACCTGTGGATGGTTTATGTGTTCGCGTGGGTGCTATGAGATGTCATAGCCAGGGTTTGACTATCAAGCTGGACACTGATATGCCTCTCGAAGAAATCTCTGAAATAATTGAAAAGGGCAACCAATGGGTGAACATAGTCCCCAATGATAAAGAATCCACCCTTCAATTCTTAACCCCTGCAGCAATAAACTCTACGCTGATCATTCCTGTAGGTAGACTGCGAAAAATGCTCTTAGGACCTCAATATATAGCTGCCTTTACAGTGGGAGACCAGCTTCTCTGGGGTGCTGCAGAACCTATTCGTCGTATATTAAAAATTATAATCGATTATGTATCATAAGTAGTCGACCCTGAAAAACAAAATATTCTGGATCTCTTGCTTTATAGTTGAGGTATTAACGAGACCTTTGCATAACCCCTATTGATCTAAAGACGATGGACTTTTTTTCAGTTCCCTCCGGGGCGTAGGCCCTCCGGGCCGGAGGCCGAGGCACCCGGGTTGGTCTTTTCAGCACCCTTCTCTCCGAGCGGGAAGCTCTTCGAGCCGGAAGCCACCAGTCACTTCAGAAAAGTCCATCATCTTTTTGGGGATGGTGAAAATCGCCGGGTTTTTCAAAGGTCTCATTAACCTCACAGGTTTTTTAAAAAGAAAGTAATAAAAAGCGTAAAAGCATTTGAAGCCGCCTTATCAGCTTCTTGAGGTTGAATGCTGTTGCTGCCGGCATGAGATTGATGCTATCACCCAGACTGCCTTTCAGGTAATTCCGCATCAACCTGAAATCTGATTTTAGATGCCCTATGATGGGCTCAATGCCGGCTCTTCTTCGGAACCTTTTCCTTGCCTTTTGCTTTTGATCGGTGGTTGCTCGTTTTCCAGGATTTTTAGGGATTTCTATTGTGGTACCATCGATAGTGTTTTTACCACGATATCCTCGGTCACCAATGGTTTGGTCTCTGCCCCACGAGTTCTGTGGTTTGTGTGAGCATCTCAGGCAATGTATGTCCATCATAGATGTTTGGTGAGAAATGAACCGCCCCCACAATGATACCGCTCTTCTTGGTCACTGCAATCGATGCCTTAGAACCAAACTCATATTTTTTGTGATCTTTCCCTTTACCGATGCAATACACCGGAGGTTCGTGGATGCTGTAAATCTTGTTGGTGCTGTTTCTCTTTTGTTCTAAAATCCGTTTAAAGATTCCAATTTCCTGGGAGTATCTCCCTAAAGAGGAGGCAGGAAGTTTTCTCTCAAGCTCTCTGACTAATCGACCAGCAATGGTCTTGAGTTTTCTCTGAGCAGCGACCGCTTTCTTGCGATTCTTTGGATGATTTCGAAACCTTTGGGCAACATTAACTTTGTGGTTGTTCTTCCATAACTCTGCCGAAGAATGATCCTCTGTTTTGTGGCAATACCGACACAATGTTCAATGATGCGCTTGTACAATTTAGTATCGGTTGGAAAGGTGATATTCTTCTCCTGTACTGTGGTATCCACCACAACTTCTTTCTCTTTGGCCTTTTTCCCGTGAAGATCAATAGACACCTGAAAGATCTTTTGTACCCCTTGCTCACCGATTCGTTTTCGAAAGTACACCAGATCAGTGGAGTGACAGGGAAAGCTCCACTGGAAAACTGTCTCACCACTAAAAAATTGAAAGTAGGGGTTCTCAATCCAACGATCTACCATTGATTTATCTGAGAGATTATAGAGCTGCTTCACAATGAGCAAGGACACCATTTAACCGTATCGGTTTTGCAGGTCTGCCTGTAGTGGCATACAGTCCAGAAAAATGATGTTCGATTTCTTTCCACGGTATCCTTTTGGTAAGCTTGCATAAAGGGTGTTTTGGATTTATCAGCTTCGCTAATGGTTGTTTTACCAGA
>JAWOBA010000014.1:0-17176 GCA_046498285.1 Desulfatiglandales bacterium
CTTTCTTAGTGTTTTTTGTTTTTGCCATGAATATCCTCCTGAATACAGCAATAGAAATTCTCTTTTTCTGCAGACAAGGATATCATGGTACTTGTGGCGGGGTCAACAGAGATACGTACCTGAAAGTCAATTAATGGATGAACGGAGACCTTTGAAAAACCCGGCGATTTTCACCATCCCCAAAAAGACGATGGACTTTTTTGAAGTGACTGGTGGCTTCCGGCTCGTAGAGCCTCCCGCTCGGAGAGGGAAAAACTCCCTCATGGATCAATTGCTGAAAAGACCAGCCCGGGAGCCCTGGCCTCTGGCCTGGAGGGCCTGCGGCCTGGAGGGAACTGAAGAAGTGTCGACCCTTTTTAGGAAAATATAAGTTCTGAAAAGCTCTCTTTTCAATAATTCATGAAAGCTAAGCGAGGGGGTGATTAGGCCAATAATACAGATTTAAGCCGCAAATTCCCTTCAAAAACCGTGAGTCAAGAGCAAGCTTGACCCCTTGCAACTACCGGCTAAGGAAATCAGCCAATGCCATTCAGATGGTAGCAGATCTCGCTGCCAAATAGCCTTCTTTGCCAAGCCTTTATGGTATCGATGCCCTCCAGATCTTCCAGGTTTTTGGGGTATGCAAGGGCGAGAGACTGTATCTGGGCGTTTGTGCATACAAGAGAGAGATCGATGCCCATTTCTTTTGCTTTTTGCTCCCTCCACTCCCTAAGGGCCTGTATCTTTTTTGACACCGTATGACTGATCCGCTCTTTGCTACTCCCGGGGAATGCCGGGAGTTTATTTTCAGGAAGCTTTGTGGATTTATCTATCTTTTCCAGGATGGAATGGCCCAACATCATTAACTGCTTGGTGCTCAATCCCTTGATATGGCCAAGGTCTTCTTCGGTCATCGGCCTCCTCTCCGCGATCTCCATGATCGGTTCGTTTCTGAGGATCTTAAAGGGGGGAAGATCCCTGCGTCTGGCCGTATCATCCCTTAATTGCAAGATCGATTCCAGTACTGCCAGGCCTCTAGGGTCAAGTCTGCTGGCTCCTTTAAATCTCAGGAAGAGCGGATTACCGTTCGGAGGAGTAGGGCGAACCTTGCTCAGAAGTTTACATTCCTCCTTCACACAGAAAAGCCTGTCCTTGACCCGCAGTTCTTTCTCCAGTATCTGGCTAAGGGAGAGGAGATGGCAAGTATCCTGCACCGCATAGGCAAGCATGGCAGCAGGCAATGGCCTCTCTGACCAGTCTCTTTTCTGATACTTTTTCTCAACAAGCACCCCTAACCTTTCTTTGAGTAGGCGGGCAAGACCAGTTTCCCTGGCCCCAAGAAACCTTGCTGCAATCTGGGTGTCGAAGAGAGAGTTCACTTCAATATCGAAATCTCTGTACAGGGAGCGTATATCATAATCGGCTCCATGGAACACCTTTCGGATATTCGGGTCTGCGAAGACTGGAGAAAGGGGCGAGAGATCATCAAATGATAGAGGATCTACCAGGATATCCTGCAAGGGCGTGGAGATCTGGATGAGGCAGACCTTCTCCGGATAGTGGAACATGGAATCAGCCTCAAGATCCACACCTATCGATGTTTCCTTTTCAAGTCCGGCGGCTACGCGGCTAAGATTAGATCGATCTTTCACCAGTAAATATGCTGGTTGTTTTCTTATCATATTCTAGGAGTATATGAAATTTTACATGATGTGTCAATGACATACACAGCCCAGGATGCTGTAATCTTTTTGTTTCGAGTGAATAGATGAGTGTGAGAATGAATAATGGGAAAAAGGTGCAGAAGAATAATCTTTGGTGATCAGTGCTTTATGAAATTTTACCAGAATACCCCGTGCTGTGCACGGGGATGAATGGTTCTGGGGGGTTTGGGGGATAAGTTCCCCCAATATACGTTAGTGTTTCATTTTTGATGCCCTGCCCTGTAGCCGGGGAGCTTCACTTAGAACTTTAAGAAGGAGTCCCTTAATAAATCCGGCCTTTTCTTACATTGTTTTCAGCGTTCCTGTCCAGGTTCCAAATGATGGAAAATCCAGACCTCTTTCCTCTTTTGTATAGAATACAGTATAGGTAAGATTTTTCCAGCCAATGAAACCTAATCCTTCTCTGCATTTATAGTATCTTTTGCGCCAGGTTCCAGTGTTGAGATATATATGCTGCTTTAAACCTGTCGGCGTATTAATAATCCTTATTGGAATTTGAAGGGGATTATGCGTGTGACCGTAGACTACATATCTGATACGGCTGTCTAAATGAGAGTATTCAGCCTGAGCTGCTTCTATGAGATCATCTTTGGCGACCCAGGCTTTTATCTTTTCTATAAGAGGCATCAACCTTTCAAATGAAAAAATCTTAAACTTTTCAAGGATATACAAGGTTGGCTGAATTATATCTGTCTTATCCATAAAATCAAGCCATTTGTCATGATGCTTATACCATCTCTTTACATACTTCAATGTGTTGAATTCCTTAATAACCTTATCCACTGAATCCTCAATGGCCTCTCTTATAGAAAGGTTTTCCTTTATCTGGTAAAGAAGCCATTCCAGTGTGGCGGCAAAGGGCCGCACGTTTTCAATCTCCTGCAGGTTTCGCTTCAACCCGGCCTGCTGTGCTCGCGGGAGTCGCCTGATGACTGGATGTCGCGTAATCTCCCAGGGCAATCGCACGACCAGTTCAGTAATAATGGGGTCACCAATGGGCGCCTTCATGTAGTCTTTGTAACTGTAGGAGGTAGTTCCTCCATAGTTGTATTTGTCATATTCATGTCCATGACGGGCAAAAACACCATATTCTGTGTCCTGAAAATAATGGTCAAAGGGGGTTTCGATGGATTTAATTCCAAGGTTTTTACATACCTTTTCTCTTAGATTTGGGTATTTGTTACACAGTCGATCGTGATTCCCAGGAATATAGATCCTTTCAGGCTCAACGTGAAAGCCGAAGTTTTTTATAAGGTTACTACTCAGCAATTCAAATGTACGTTTATTTGCAGTAATGATTTTGTCAAATATGATATTGGCATGATGCTTGATCTTAGTCTCCTTGTTTCCCCACGGTCTTTCATCTTCAGGGATGGGTTCAAACCACTCCTCTGTTCGTAATAAATCAAAAATATCTCCAAGGAAGACAACTTTGATCTCTTTGACTTCTCTCTTTCTTTTTAACAGCCTTTCGGCAGTACTCTTCACATTTTCAAAGAAGAGATGAAAGGCATCTACTGGAACATTGTGTTCACCAGCAGTACCATCAACAAAATGCAGATCACTGATAATCACCAACATTTTTTTATTCCTTTCAGCTTATCAGCTCTTTTACCCTGGTTACTGTCTTTTAAACCCAGATTATGCAGTAGGTATCGTCACGAGGGTTGAAAAACCTCAGCGAAACGAGAAGTTGGAGCGATTTTGCGCCGAAGGCATATTTGTAAATATGTTGAGAAGCAAAATCGTGAAATCCCGCCAAGGCGGGACAGCAAGGTGTTTCAGGCCGCAGTAGGTGGCTACTGCATAATCTGGGTTAAAATTAAATATTATCCATGATGCTGATGGGGCCATTCATTTCCTATCTCCTTGAGGGTTTACAGTCTAACAGAACTCAAAACGAGTATTGAGCCCATCATAAGTCCTTTTTGAACCAGCGACCTTTTACGTCCGCTTTTCTGCCCAGCTTCACGTGACTCCTTATTAGGTAGCCCATTTCTCCTAAAAATATTTCAAATTAGTGCTGACTTTTGAGTCAACTATGTTGATAATACTAATGTTCTCTACCAGTGGTAAAAGAACCTGTAAAGGCTTCCGCTGAGCCCGCTCGATCAAGCCTCTCAATGGTAGTGGTGAAATCGAACTTTTCCGGGGCCTCGCGCATATTGGTACTGAAACCATTGATGTAATTCTTGAGATCTGAGGCGAGATTCGGGGCGACTTAAAAGAGCTTTTCAAAATCATATCGAGAGGAATGATAAAAGGAAAAATCAGATATCTTTCAGAACCGAGGTTCAAGATTATCCAGCTTTCCCACAAACTTCACATTGGTCTTGAGCACCTTCTCTTTGGTCGGTTCCAGGACACAGTCGATGCGGCGCAACACCGTCAACGGTCATACCTTTGCATAATCCCTCTTGATCTAAAGACGATGGGCTTTTTTTCAGTTCCCTCCGGGGCGTAGGCCCTCCCTTCCGGGGCGGAGTCCCCTCCAGGATGGAGTCGGGCCGGAGGCCGAGGCTCTCGGGCTGGTCTTTTCAGCAACGTATCCATGGGGGAGTTTTGCTCACTCCGCATTGCCCCGATAAATCGGGATCTTAGGGACATTGTTGACTTCGTTGGCTTATTCCCTTTTTTGAACCACAAGCCACAAGGTACACAAAGCAAGGACTGCGCCTTAGGCGAAACTATGTATGTCCGGCGTTTAACCCGCCGGACATACAATCTTTACTTCGCCTCGCCCCGTTGAATTCCGAAGGACAGCGAAGCGTATTCAACCGGGGTGTTCTTTGCGTCTTGTGGTTTATTTTAAACAACGTGGAATTCTGAAAACCGCCAGATTTTTCAAAGGTCTCAACGGTAGGATTATATTCTGGTATTTGTCCCTCCGAAAGGTATCCCTGATCAGATCGACAACACCCCAGACAAAGCTAACAATCTTCCCGTAGGCCATCTTTCACTCAGTTCCATATGAAGGTTATTTCGTCCAAATTATAATTCCCTAATTGCCACTGCCTTATATTCGTTAATAAGACCTTCATCGGCAAAACTGAAGTAGCGGTTGTCCCCTATAACAATGTGATCAAATAAACTGATACCTGTTGCCCTGGCTGCCATCATGAGGCTCTTGGTAAATCGCTTATCAGCGTCACTCGGGGTTATAGAACCGGAAGGGTGGTTGTGGGCCACGATAATCGAGGGGCTGTTGTAGCGGATTGCTATCTGAATGATATCGCGTATGTAAGGGTTGGCCTGATCAACCGTACCATATTCTATATCCATGACCTCTGATACGACATTTCTCCTATCAAGCAAGAGTAATACGAATCGCTCCTTGTTTAAACTCCTCATGCGGGGCATCAGGAAGCCCACCACATCAGCTGATGATTTTATCGGCCCTTCCAGGGCCTTCTCCTCGCTCAGCATTCTTCTACCCAGTTCAATGGCTGCCTTGATCTGGGCAATCTTTGCATTTTTAAGACCTATAATCTTTTTGAATTCAGAGATATCAACACCGCTCATTGCCCGAAGGGATTTGAACCTGTGGAGCAGTTCTCTGCCAATATCTACAGCATTTTTGCCCGGTGCGCCGGTCCTTATCATAATGGCCAGGAGCTCTGCCGTGCTCAGGGTTTGTTCTCCATATTTCAGGAGCTTTTCCCGCGGCCGGTCTTCTTCTGACCATTCACGTATGGGCATGGGGTATTTAGATTCTATTTTGTTCATTTATGGTATAGGTTAATGGTTCACCGTTCAAAGTTCAAGGTTGCAATAAGGTGAAAGCTTATAGCTTCCCGGCTGAATACGTCCCAGTTAAACAACCTTTCAGGATTTAACGGTATACATTTCGCGGTTAAAAGAGCCAATTTCACCCCAGCCGAACACCCCGAGGTTACTCCAGTGAAATACGTTACACTGATACTTCGAGACCGTTGCATAACCCCTATTAATCTAAAGACGATGGGCTTTTTTTCAGTTCCGAGGCTCCCGGGTTGGTCTTTTCAGCAACGTATCCATGGGGGAGTTTTGCCCTCTCCGAGCGGGAGGCTCTCCGAGCCGGAAGCCCTCCGCATTGCCCTGATAAATCGGGGCCTGCGGGTTCCCCCACTGATACGTTACGAAAAGACGGCACCTTCTCTCCGAGCGGGAGGCTCTACGAGCCGGAAGCCACCAGTCACTTCAAAAAAGTCCATCGTCTTTTTGGGAATGGTGAAAATCGCCGGGTTTTTCAAAGGTCTCACATTATTAAGCAACCTCAAGGGGGTTATCTGTCTTCGAATAGTCCCAACGGGACTCGAACCCGTGTTACCGGCGTGAGAGGCCGGCGTCCTAGACCGCTAGACGATGGGACCATGATGGCTGGGGGACAAGGATTCGAACCTTGGTTTGCAGGGCCAGAACCTGCCGTCTTGCCACTAAACGATCCCCCAATAGTATCCCCTCATTTTCTTGATCTTGAACGTAATGTCAAGAAAAAAGTATTTAGAATAAACAGATCCTACGCTTCATTGTGATTTTGAAACGATGATTTTTGCTTTATTTGTTCCAATCTGTTTAATCCATTAATATAGGCCTTGGCGCTGGATACTATTATGTCAGGATCGTTTCCCTTACCAAGTGTTTGAATCCCATCTTCTTCCAATCGAACTGTCACGCTCCCCTGGGCATCAGGCCCTCCAGTAAGGGAGTCAATAGAGAAGTGGAGTAATTTGGATCTTGTCCCTGTTATCTTTGCGATGGTATTAAAGGTAGCATCAATAGGGCCTACACCAAACCCTGCATCCTGCTCTACCTTCTTTCCAATCTTCAATTGTACGGTCGCTGTGGGAACCGTTGCAGTCCCGCTTATTACGTTGAGATAATGTAATTTATAGGTATCTGGTACTCTCAGGATCTCCTCGGCAATAAGGACCTCCAAGTCTTCATCCACGATCTCCTTTCTCTTATCTGCGAGCTCCTTAAATTTTTGGAAGAGATTGTCAATCTCGCTATCAGAAAAATTGTAACCGAATCCTCTCAGGCGATTGTAAAAGGCATGTCGGCCTGAATGTTTTCCCATAATCAGCCGATTAGCCTTGAGGCCGATCGTAGCAGGCTCCATGATTTCATAGGTAGTTTTATGTTTTAAGACACCATCCTGATGAATCCCTGCCTCATGGGCGAAGGCATTTGCACCCACAATGGCCTTATTGGGCTGTACCGGGATGCCGGTGATCATGGCCAGTAGCTGACTTGAGGGATATATCTCTTTTGTATTTATTTCAGTGAAATAATTAAGATACTTCCTTCTCGTATGAAGGGCCATAACCACCTCTTCAAGGGATGTATTGCCTGCTCTCTCCCCGATGCCGTTTACTGTAACTTCAACCTGCTGTGCCCCTGCACTGATACTCGCCAGGGTGTTGGCTGTTGCCAAACCTAGGTCATTGTGACAATGAACGCTTAGAATTGCCTTGCCAATGTTTGGCGTATTGGCCTTTATGTAGGCAATAAGATCTGCGAACTCACTTGGTATTGCATATCCTACTGTGTCAGGAAGATTAACAGTGGTTGCTCCAGCTAAAATAACCGATTCAAATATTCTACATAAAAAATCTCGGTCAGTACGGGAGCCATCTTCCGCTGAAAATTCAATATTGTTCGTGAATTGTTTGGCATAAGTAACCGCATCAACTGCCTTAGCAACAACCTGATCTCTATTTAACCTTAATTTGTGCTGGAGGTGTATATCAGAAGTAGCAATGAAAATGTGAATTCGGGGATTTGCCGCCTCTTTTATTGCCTCCCGGGCAATGTCAATATCCTCTTTCGAGGTTCGAGCGAGTGCTGCTACCTCAACGTTTCTCAGCTTTTTGGCAATCATCTGAACTGACTCGAAATCTCCCTTTGAAGAAGAAGGGAATCCTGCTTCAAGGACATCCACCTTTAACTTCTCCAGTTGTGAGGCAATATACATCTTTTCCGCTGCATTCATGCTATACCCTGGAGACTGTTCCCCGTCTCTCAGGGTGGTGTCAAAGATCATAATTTTACCTGTCATTGCTACGCTCCTTTCATTTCATTTCTTCTATCTGGATTTATGCAAATTGTAATATTTTTACCTGAAATGAAAACGAGTGCCAGCCGCAGGGCATTTTTTACATCAGTCCCCGCGGCTTTTCTGACCTCTTTGACATTTTTTTGAAACATAGTTTTTCCTTTAATGGAGCCGAGTTTTTTCGGTCTGATCTTTGCTTAGCTTAAAGTACATGCTGTCAACCAATGCTTGCCAGCTGGCCTCAATAATATTTTCCGACACGCCCACAGTATTCCATATATCTTTTTCATCCCTCGATTCAATGAGAACTCTCACCTTTGCCGCTGTTCCGGCACTTCCCTCCAGTACCCTTACCTTAAAGTCAATCAACCTCATCCCTTTTATAGTTGGATAAAATTTGCTGAGTGCCTTACGAAGGGCATTATCAATCGCATTAACCGGACCATTTCCTTCAGCAGCTGTAAGCTCATATTCCTGCCCTACAGATATCTTAATGGTAGCCTGAGATATTGACTGGCCATCTTTATTTTTTTCATTAATCACTCTCAAAGACAGCAATGAAAAAGGCTCTGTAAATTGGCCAGTGGATTTCTTCATCAAGAGTTCAAGGGAGCCTTCAGCAGCATCAAATTGATACCCCTGGTCCTCCATTTGCTTGATCTCCTTGACAATCTTTTTACTGTCGTATCCATTTCCCCCTAATGCAAGACCCATTTCATTAGCCTTATATTCTATATTGCTTTTACCAGATAGATCTGAAACAAGCACTCGGCGTTTATTACCGACTACCTCGGGCTTGATATGTTCATAGGCGATAGGATTTTTCGAAATCGCACTGGCATGTACTCCGCCTTTATGGGCGAAGGCACTTCGTCCAACAAAGGGTCTCTCTTTTAATGGCGGTATATTTGCGATATCGCTCACATATCTAGAAATCTCAGTCAGTTGGCTTATTTTGGAATTATCCAGGCATTTTCTGCCAAGCTTTAATTGGAGATTGGCCATTGTAGATATTAGGTCTGCATTTCCACAGCGCTCTCCATACCCATTTATAGTACCATGAACCATATTAGCCCCTGCTTCAACAGCAGCAATGGAATTGGCTACAGCCAGTCCACAGTCGTTGTGTGCATGGATACCAAGAGGAGTGCCTGGGAAAGATTCTCCGACTATTTTCATTATCTCTTGTATGTCATGTGGCATGGTGCCCCCATTGGTATCGCAGAGTATAATAATGTCGACCCCACCAGAGATTGCTGCTTGAATGGTTTTCAAGGCATACCGGGGATTCGCTTTGTAGCCGTCAAAGAAATGCTCAGCATCAAAGATAACCTCTTTACCCTTTGATTTGAGGTACGTAATTGAGTCAAAAATCATGTTGATATTTTCCTCTAATGAAACGTTCAAAATCTCGGTTACATGGAGATCCCAGACCTTCCCAAATATGGTAATTGTCGGTGTTTCGGCTTGCAGTAATGCCCTCAAATTAAGATCTTTTTCCGGCAGTATGTTCGCTCTTCTGGTGCTACCAAAGGCAGCCAGACGCGACTTTTTAAGCCTTGCCTTCTTTGCCATCTGAAAAAAACGGATATCCTTTGGATTTGAACCAGGCCAACCACCTTCTATATACTGAATGCCAAGGTCAGCTAATTTTTGGACAATGCGTAGTTTTTCTTCAGCAGAGAAATTGATTTGTTCTCCCTGGGTTCCATCTCTTAGCGTAGTATCATAGATCAGAATTTGTTTTTCCATTATTGTGTTCCCCTTCAAACAAAAACCCGCTACCAGGTGAGCCTGATAGCGGGTCTTGAAAATCCATAGAACATTATGTCATTATCAGGCTCGGTAGTTTTAGGTTACCAATTAGAAGGAGGAGCAACAGGGATATTATAATTATCCCTGTTGCTACCTCAATAATGCCGATAATGTTTTGTGCTCCCGGAATCATTTTTTATAGATATATGATGATATTAAGTTGATTTTTTTATATAGAAAGAAAAATCTGTTGTCAAGATTTATCTATTTCTTATATTTTTTCTGACATCTAAAAAAGAGACACAACGTACCACAAAACAAACAGAGCAATTCTAAAATTGATATTCTTCACCTGGATCGAGAATTATAACCTCAATGTCGGGCGCTTCCTTTTTCATAATTTCAACAAAGGATGAAGTGTCCTGTTCCAGAATCGGGAAAGTCTTATAGTGCATGGGGATAACCTGGCTTACTCCAAGAAGTTTTGCAGCCATCGTGGCCTGCTTTGGGTCCATGGTAAATACACCTCCGATGGGTAGCATGGCGAGATTGATGTGGAAAATCTCACCAAGGGTTTTCATTGATGAAAATATACCGGTATCTCCTGCATGATAAAGCGAAAAACCATTTTCTAATTTTATGATGTAACCAGCAGGGCTTGCTGTTTGAGAAGAATGAAAGGCCTGGGTCATGGTTATGGAAATACCATCTGAGGTGACTGTGCCACCGATATTCATACCCATACCAAACACTATCTGGTTGTCTGAAATTGCTTCTTCCTCTTTTAATCTGCCCACGGTCTCTGGCATACCAACAAGGGTAGCACCCGTCGCCTTTACAATTGCAGCTGCGTCTGCGATATGGTCAAAGTGATCATGGGTTACAAGAACGAAGTCGGCGTTTGAAATATCCTTGGCCTGGATGGCAGCCAATGGATTGTCTGTCAACCAGGGATCGATAATAATTATTTTGCCTTTATTAGTTTTAATCTGAAAACCTGCATGTCCCAGGAATGAAATTTTTGTGTCTGCCATATCAACGCACTCCTTTATTGAATATTCGCATTCCTGTAATCAGTAAGTTTTTAAAACCAATGGTTATCACAATCCGGAAATACGCGCTTTATTCATCCGGTTGTAGCACAACAAGGGCATCTACAGCGACAGGACGGCTGCCAGATATGATAACAGGATTAATATCGATATCCTTTATCGCATCATTTTCGACGCCGATCCTTCCCACATTGATCAACATTTCTGATAATAGTTCCCTGTCAACTGCGTCCATTCCCCTGACTGCATCAAGTATCTTATGAGCCTTGATTTCATCCATCATCTCAAGGGCATCCTTTTTTTCCAGAGGTGCAAGGCGAAAAGATACATCCTTTAAGATCTCTGTAAATATACCCCCAAGGCCAAACATAACACAGGGACCAAACTGAGGATCTCTAATTAACCCTATCACTAATTCCCTTTTCCCTTTGATCATCTCCTGGATAAGGATAGAGCCGGAAATGCCATTCATACCTGCCATAATAGTGTTGAATGCATCCAATGCTTCTCTATCATTTCTAATATCTGTTTGGATGAGCCCTTTTTCTGTTTTATGAGTTATTTCCGAAGAACATCCCTTCATTACCACAGGATACCCAATTTCTTTGGCTGCAGGGATAACATCATCGCTCTTTTGGACACTTATTTCACGGGTAATTGGTATGTGGTAGGAGGCCAGAACAATCTTGGATTCATACTCCGAAAGTGTTTCTCTTCCTTCTTTACGTGCCTTATCAAGAATATCCATCTAATCTCCTTTTTTGGGCCTATTTATCCCAAAAGGCTTCTCGCCATTATAATCTTTTCCACCTCTGTTGTCCCCTCATAAATCTCTGTAATTTTGGCATCTCTAAAAAGCCTCTGCACTTTATATTCGGCAAGATAGCCATATCCTCCATGCATCTGAAGGGCCATATCAGTGCATTTTACTGCCATCTGACCACAGAATGATTTAGCGGCGGCAATGAGCTTTTGGTCAATGGTACCTAAATCAACTCGCCAGGCTGCTTCATAGACGAGGTTTCTTCCAGCCTGTATCCATGAAAACATATCAGCTATCTTGAACTGAACGGACTGAAACGAGGATAAGGGGGCATTAAAGGCAGTTCTCTTTTTTACATGCCGTATGCTTTCCTCCAGGGCAGCACGAGCAGTTCCAACTGCCTGTGCAGCCACAATAATCCTATCAAGATTAAACAGATGCATGGCCTCCATAAAACCATTTCCCAATTTTCCTACCACATTGGAGGCGGGCACTCGAACATTGTTGAAAGCAAGTTCTGCCGTATCCGAGGCACGAACGCCAAGTTTTCCGGTTAAATGAGTGGCCTCAAATCCTTGGCGATCTGTCTCTACTATAATCATGCTATGCCGCGCATGCCTGTTTGGATTATCAGGGTCGGTTTGAACAAAGCAAATGAGGTAGTCTGCTCGGTCTCCATTGGTAATAAACATCTTCGAGCCATTGATGATATATTCATCACCATCCCTTAGGGCTGTTGTAAGGGTAGCGCCTGCCAAATCGGACCCGGCATCCGGCTCAGTAAATGCAGCACCCATGACCGCCTCACCTTTTACCAGGGGGGGGAGGTATTTCCTTTTTTGTTCATCAGAGCCAAAGGCCTGTATGATTTCAGATCCATAGGATGAGATAAGGATTGCTACTGCTATGCCGGGATCAACAGCAGCGAACTCTTCAAATATCAGGCAATACTCCAGCATACCCATGCCTGGACCCCCATACTCCTCTTTGATAAATGTTCCTACAAAACCTAAATCTGCTGCCTTCTTAAAGATGGCCTCATCAAATGATTCATTATTGTCAAATTCTTCCGCCCTATCAGGAAATTCTCCTTCAGCGAACTCCTTGGCCGCTTGCATGATATCCTTTTGTTCTTTGCTCAGTTCGAAATCCATTGTTGTTAGCCTTTCTTTAATTCCAAGACTTTATCTTTTAGCGCAGGAACAATTTTAAACAGGTCATCAACAATACCATAATCGGCCGTCCTGAAAATAGGGGCCTTTGGATCTTTATTTACTGCAATGATTACACCTGCACCGCTGGCCCCAGCCATATGCTGGAAGGCACCACTTATGCCGAATGCTACATAGACCTTTGGACTGACTGTTTTGCCGGAGGTGCCAACCTGTAAATATTTGGGCAACCAGTTCTTGTCAACAATAGGCCTGGAACAAGAAACAACACCGCCGAGAACTTCAGCAAGTTCTTTGATAAGAGGGATATTTTCTTCCTCTCCAATACCTCTTCCAACGGAAACCAGTAGGTCTGCCTGGGTTATATCCACGTCACCGGCTGCTGTTTCAACAAACTCTACAAAACTCTTTTTCACAGGCATATCTGAAAGAGGATAATCTTTTCGAGTTATTTCAGCCTTCCTGTCACCGATCTTGTCTTTTGGGAATACACCTGAACGTATGGTAAGGAGGCATCCTTTCGATTCTGGGAAGGAAACATTTGCAAAGATTTTTCCATTAAACAGCTGTCTCTGGGCAATAAATGTATCATCCTTTGGTATAATATCTATGCAGTCAGTGGCCAAGGGGAGAGAAGTTTTAACAGAAAGACAGGGAGCAAGTTCCATCCCCCATGATGTATTACCAATGAGGGTAAGAGCTGGTTTTGATTCATCGATTAATGTATATATAATCTCTTTATTAATATCTGCACTAAAATTTTTAAGCCTCTCATCATCGAATACAATTATTTTATCGACCCTGTCAGAAATATTTTCAGCAATAGAATTTACCTCATGGCCGAGAATAATTGCGGTAACAGTATGCGATAGCTTTTCAGCAAGTTCACCAGCCTTCCATAGCATCTCAAAGGTTATATCCCTTGTCTCACCAAGTCTATGTTCAACAATAACAAATATTTCACTCATTATTTCATCACTCCTTTCTTTGTTAGGATTTCAATAAAATCAGAAGCGATTTTGTCTGGGTCTCCAGTTAGCATCTGAGCCCCTTCGGTTTCTGGCGGTAGATAAGCCTCTTCAACAATAGTCTTAGGAGAAAGCTCTTCATCAGATAAGCCTAAATCAGCAAGATTCATGATTTTGAGCTCTTTTTTGGCGGCCTTCCTGATGCCTAGGATGGAGACATATCGCGGCTCATTGATGCCTGTCTGGATAGTCATTAAGGCAGGGAGCTCAACAAGAGAAACTTCACCAAGTCCACCTTCAAGCTCTGATATCGTCCGGGCCTTTCCATCCTCTATTTCAAGAGCGGTAACCATACATGCATGATTTAGCTGTAATTCTTCCGCTATCATCATGCCCACCATCCCCCCGTTATCGTCGTCAGCGAGCACACCGGTAAATACTAGATCATGTGGTAAATCCTTTATGACACGGGCGAGAATTTTGGCAATTCCAAAGTTATCAAACCGGCTCATGTCATCTGCTTCTACTCGGATTGCCTTATCAGCACCCATAGCCAAAGATCTTCGCAATACCTCCTCATCGTCCTCGTTGCCTACGGTAAGCGCTACAACTTCTCCGCCATACTTTTCTTTCAAGTTGATAGCTTCTTCGATTGCGTAATTATCCCAATCATTAAGAACAAACGCAAGCTGGTCCTTTTTAATATTTTTTTTCTGCTCATCAATTACTAAATCTACCTCTTCTGTGAGAGGCACTCTTTTAACACAAACAACAATATTCATACCTTGCACCTCCAAATTAGTTGTTAAGAAATAAGGTAATACATATCTTTCCAGCCACCAAGTCTCAAAGACACGAAGCAATGATTATATTTCTCATAAAACATGATATTTAAAGAATTATATAATAATCTTGGTGACTTGATGTCTTTGTGGCTGAACTATTGTCATACTATTTTTCAGGCATGATCTGAGTATATACTACGAAAGCGTTGAAACTAGAAGTTCCATCAAATCAACTACCTTCATCTGATCCTCGAGTCCGCTGGTCTTAATAGCATCATCGAAATTGAGAAGACAAAATGGGCATGCCGTGACAATAACATTTGCACCTGCTTCACGGGCCATAGCGACTCTTTTTTCACCCATTCTCATCTCTTCTCCCTCGATATCATACCAGAGATTTATATCACCACCGCCACAACAAAAGCTTCTATCCCTGTTTCGTTCCATTTCTACTATTTGAATGCCTGGAATCGAAGCAAGGATTTTTCTCGGGGCTTCATATATACCATTATGTCGTCCTAAGTAGCAAGGATCATGGTAGGTGTATATATCCCCATTGTCAAGCGATTTAGCGGGCTTTAATTGGCCGCTTTCGATCAAGGGGAGAAAAAAATCAGTATAATGTTTTACAACCAAATCACCAGGGTAATCATTTTTCAAGGTATTAAAGGCATGAGGGTCAGTGGTAACAATTTCTTTAAATGTGCAGCTCTTAAATGCTTCAATATTTTCTTCCATTAAAAATTGAAATAGACCTTCCTCACCGAGTCTTCTCACCTGATGGCCTGAATCCGATTCTTTAGGACCGAGAATACCAAAGTTTATGTTTGCTGTATTAAGACCCTTTACAATAGCCATTGCTATTTGTTGTATCTGTGGATCAAAAGAGGCATAGCTGTCAACAAAATAGAGGACATCTACTTCATTCTCGGCTTCAAGTATCTTGACAGGAACATCATTTAACTCTTTGACCCAATCTGCCCGTTTACTTGGTGGTTTGCCAAAGGGATTGCCTGTCTTCTCAAATTTTAACAGGGCATCCTGGAAATCCTTGGGAATCATGCCTGACTCGACCATATATCTCCTTAAATCTACCATCTTATCAATATATTCGATAAAGACAGGGCATTCCTCCTCGCAGGCGCCGCAGGTTGTGCATGACCAGATTTCATCAGGCGTAAGGACATTTCCTATCAAAGGAGGACTATTATCTTGTGAATCAGTTTTTCCTTTAAGATTGAAGAGGGGTTTACTTTGATAGGCGTAATCTCTGATTTTTAGGGTAACCTCCATAGGTGATAAGGGCCGCCCAACGCTATTTGCAGGGCAATTATCAGCACATCGACCGCATTCTGTACAAGTAAAAAAGTCCAGAATATGTTTCCAGGTAAAATCCTCTAACTTTTCCACCCCCAAGGAATCAAGGTCCTCGATGTTTTCGATATCCCATCGTGGAGGTTTTATAGAACCCTTTTTAAGTTTTTTAAAAAACACATTGAAGAGGGCTGTAATAATATGAAAGTGTTTTCCAAGGGGAAGATAATTGAGAAAAACCATCAGTGTCAGGATATGAAGCCAATAATTCCACAGGAAGATAGATTTTAATGTGCTTTGGCTGAGGCCGCTAAAGAGATACGCAGTAATATTTGCGCCAGGTAACCAGAAGGCGCTTGTTACTCCAAGCTGAATTGAGCTCCCGTCAATAGCCATATCGGTTACCATTAAAAAACTAATAAGGGCGAGCACTAAATAGGCATGAAACTTATGGGCCTTTCCATGCTTAAATTCATATCTGGCGGGTCTCGATATAGCTCGGCGCAATATAGCAGCAACGCAGGCAAAAAGGACGATAATTTCAAATATATCCTTAACAAAATGATAAAATTCTCCTAAGGAGCCTCCCATAAAGGGGAAGATAAAATTGGCCTTTATTCCCAGACCATAAAGGCTTATTGACCGGAGGGCGAGAATAACAAATCCCCAAAAGATCATGATATGCAGTATGCCAATCCAGAGATAGCGAGGTTGTCGCCATTGAAGGATACCGTAGATAATAAGATCGTAAAACCTTTGCCATACTGAATCAAATCGAGGATCCGGTTTGGAAGATTTTAATAATAGATATCGTTTGTAGAGGATATAAAAAAAGAGGGCAAGGCCAGCGATTAAAATAAACAGAGTGATAACATAACCAGGGATGCCAAGATAATGCTCAACAGCGGGCTGAACGTTGGGCTGCATTTTTTCCTCCTTATAAAAGAGATCAAAGGGAAGAGTAATTATGAATGATGGTTCATGTAATATCATACGCTTATATGAGGGTCAAGGCCTTTTGTTTTCCTTAGATTTTTTGTTTTACCAATAATGTTAATTGCGTTATAATAAAAAGCTAAGAAATTGAAATAACCTGACTTCATTTAGAAAGGGCTTAATAAAGATAAGAGACCTTTGAAAAACCTGGCGATTTTCACCATCCTCAAAAAGACGATGGACGTTTTTGAAGTGACTGGTGGCCTCCGGCTCGTAGAGCCTCCCGCTCGGAGAGAAGGGTGCTGAAAAGACCAGCCCGGGAGCCTCGGCCTCCGGCCCGACTCCGTCCTGGAGGGGACTCCGCCCCGGAAGGGAGGGCCTACGCCCCGGAGGGAACTGAAGAAAAGTCCATTCTCGTAACGTAAATATGAGTTATGCAAAGCTCTCACCCTTGTGTATCACAAGACTATCCCCGTAGCTTGCTACGGGGAATTACAAGGTAAAATTTGAGCAAACTTTACTTTTCTTATTGACAATAATAACTTCTTGAGGCATAAGGCAAAACTTGTTATTTGATCACTTGTTAAAGGAGCTATGTAATAAAAATAAGAATAATTGTTCTGATTTATACTCTATAAAGAAAGGATGTGGTTATCATGGTTTGTACAACGGTAAGGCCAGGCTTTGAGTG
>JAWOBA010000198.1:0-6653 GCA_046498285.1 Desulfatiglandales bacterium
GGGTGCCTTTATGGTTCAAAAAAGGGAATAAGTCAACGAAGTCAACAATGTCCCTGAGATCCTGATTTATCGGGGCAATGCGGATAGAGCAAAATTTATCCGCCTATGGCGGGCTCCCCCATGGATACGCTGCTGAAAAGACCAGCCCGAGAGCCTGGGAACTGAAAAAAAGCCCATCGTCTTTAGATCAAGAGGGGTTATGCAAAGGTTTCATAATATGATATACCCTTCCATGATGTTATACAGCGAAGTATATCAATTTTTCCTTTGAAATTGCTCCTCTTTTCCCTTACTCTGAAAATGATAAGGTATATGTTATTGGTTTCGCTTCTTCAAAGGCTTATCAATTAAAATTGATCATGACCTGTGTCAATTATCAGAAAGATGCACACCATAAATATTCAAAGTATGGAATTAAAATTTGAAGTGGTTCCAGTGGAATCTTTATTGCCGTATGAAACAACCATTCAACAAATTGTAAAGAAATTATTATTAGAGTTTACAAACTTGGCAAATTACAAAATCCAGTAATCATTCATGAAAATGATATACTTCGTTGGCAATCATCGTGCCTTTGTTTTCAAAAAATTGCAATTCAAATATATTTCGGTGTGAAAAATCAATTATTTCGATAAAAACGTAAAATTACGATATTGGTATCGATTGTTGAAAAATATTAAGGGTGTTGATTTTCTTAGAAGGATGGCTGAAGACATGAATGGGAGTGTTACACAAGGAAGCGACAAGCAGGCATTAAAAAAAAGTATTGGAGAATAATAGTCTTACATGGAGCATTCAGAAGGCCAATTATTATGCATCCATAACTTTTCATCAAGATAGCGTAAATGATGCAGTAAATGCATATGATTTTTTGGAAAAGATTCAAGATACATTAATCAAAAAAGGTACCACATTACAATATATTCCAGACCAATATGTGCACGAATATCCTTTTTGTAATGAAATAAAAGATGATGAAGTGGTGATTTGGACACCACACATTACAAAAAAATGGTTGTAGATGCTGCTAAAAAAGGAAAGATATTTTCTCCAAGAACCACGCGCCATTTAATTCCATCGAGACCGATAAATATTAATGTTCCAAGCTGTTGGTTCAAAAAAAATATTTCATTAGAAGAAATTAATAAGAAATTCTCGACATTTCTTGAAGGGAAACATAGAAAGCGATTCGGCCCAGGCGAGGTCATTGGTGGACGGTACTATGGAGAAGAATTGTTTATTTATTTTGATAAAAAATCATTAATTTTTGATTACGTTTTTTGCATGTTGTAGATTCCTGCCTAAACCTGTCACTTTGGTATTGCTGTCCACAAGGAAATTGGATGAAGGGGAAAGCGGTAAAGGTATTTCAGGAATACGTGGCAGTTTTTGCAGGAATATGCATATCTAGAAAGCTTTACCCAACTCATATTTTCTTAAAGAGAGTCGACTCTTCTTCAGTTCCAAGGCTCCCGGGTTGGTCTTTTCAGCAATTTATCTATGGGGGAGTTTTGCCTTCTCCAAGGCGTAGACCCTACCCACCGTCCTGGAGACCGACGGGCTGGAAGCGGAGCGGGAGACCGCCGGTCACTGCACAAAACTCTATCTTCTCTATTCGAAGTAAAAAATAGTCAGGTTTTGCAAAGCCCTCGTATAGTGAATTTGGAAATCATGCGTAATTATCTAACAGGAAAATACTGATGAACAGTAAAAATATAAAGGTTTAATCGCCTAAATAAGCCTTTCTTACCTGTTCGTTCTCAAGTAATTCCGGTGAACTTTCAGCCAGGACAATTTTGCCAGTTTCAATTACATAACCTCTGCTGGAAAGTTGTAAAGCAAGCTGTGCGTTTTGTTCTACTAATAAAATAGTTGTTCCCTGATTGTTGATTTGCCTGATTGTTTCAAAGATTGAGTCTACAACTATTGGTGCCAGGCCTAAGGAAGGTTCATCTAAAAGAAGGAGTTTTGGCCTGCCCATCAGGGCGCGGGCAATTGCGAGCATTTGTTGCTCACCACCTGATAAGGTTCCTCCATACTGTTTAAGACGTCCATATAATACTGGGAAGAGTTTAAATACCAGTTCAAGGTCCTCTTTTATGCCGCTCCTATCTTTTCTAAGAAATGCCCCTAAGTCAAGATTTTCCATAACGGTAAGCAAAGGAAATATCATTCTTCCTTCTGGTACCTGGCAGATTCCCATTCGAACTATATTATCTGGGCGCACTGCAGCAATAGATATGCCATTGTAAAAAATATCCCCTTCTATAGGTGTCAGCACGCCACTAATGGTCATAAGAGTGGTGGATTTTCCTGCACCGTTTCCGCCTATTAGGCATACTATTTCACCATTGTCTACCTCAATGGAGATTCCTTTTAGGGCACGGATATTTCCATAATATGTCTTAATGTTATCCAGCTTCAGTAGCATCGACAGCTCCAGTTCCTAAGTATGCCTCAATTACTTTTGGGTCGTTTTGCACCATCTTTGGCTCTCCCTCTGCCAACCATTCCCCATGATTTATAACCACCACACGTTCACATACACCCATAACCACCTTCATATCGTGTTCGATGAGTAAAATGGTAGTTCCCTTATCTCTAATACGTTTTATGAGATCCATTAGATTGCGGGATTCCATTGGGTTCATTCCTGCAGCTGGCTCATCAAGCATTAGTAAAGCAGGTTCAGTGGCGAGGGCACGGGCTATTTCCAGGCGGCGCTGGTCGCCATACGGCATAGAACTGGCTATCTCTTCGCTGCGGCCTTTAAGACCGACAAACTCAAGAAAAGTATTAGAACTCTCAGCAATGGCCTTTTCCTCTTCACGCTGGAATTTGCTTCTAAGCACAGCCCTAAGAAAATTTGATTTGGTCCGGCAGTGACGACCTATTTTTACATTATCTGAGACAGTCAGATTATCAAAGAGACGTATGTTTTGAAATGTCCTTGCTATTCCCAGTGCGGTTACTGTCTCTGGTTTTTTGCCTGCAATAGAGGTTTTCTGCCCATGAGTTGTAAATATAATTTCACCCTGAGTTGGTTTTTCGATACCTGCGACACAGTTAAAGAGGGTTGTTTTGCCGGCTCCATTAGGACCAATGAGCCCAATAATATCACCAACGTTGATTTTAAAGTTTATATCCCTCAATGCATCTAAGCCACCAAAACTTTTAAAAAGACTTTTTATTTCTAGTATGGGTTTCATTCCTTCATACCAACTGAAACCTTAATTTTTTTTCTCTTTACCTTACCACTCCTCATCTGGGCGGCAACTGCCTGGATAGGTAAAAGGCCTGCAGGTCTGTAGCGCATCATAATAACCATTATAAGTCCGAATGCAAGGAAACGCGCCTCTACTGGAAGGCCAAGTACTGGAAGTATTTCACGAAGAATCTCGCTCATGGAAACTAATACAAAGGCGCCGATCATTACACCCCAAATATTACCCATGCCTCCCAATACAATCATACACAAAATCAGAAACGACTCCCAAAATTTAAACATATCTGGAGATAGGAATGTTACCCATCTGGCAAAGAAGCTTCCTCCCACAGCGCCAAATGCAGCACTAATAGCAAAGGCTATAACCTTATAGCTGAGAAGGTTAATACCACAGGATACTGCTGCTACTTCGTCATCCCGTATGGCGAACCATGCCCTTCCAAGACGGGAATTCTGGATACGATTCATTACGAAGATGGTTGCTAATACCATAATAATTGATAGGTAGTAGTATGGGATTTCTCCAACAAACTCCCATTTTGGACCTCCAAAAAGTGATAAATCTATTGAGATTAAATCAATGCCAGGCAGACCTAAAGGCCCTCTGGTCAGCCAGATCTCATTAGTGAGGAGAAGGACAACTAATTCTGAAAAACCGAATGTTACAATGGCAAAGTAGTCACCAGTCAATCTCAGGGTTGGGGCCCCTAACAAAATTCCCCATATAGCGCCATTAATAAAGGCTAGGGGAATAATTATCCAATATGAGAGGCCAAAGTGATATGTGAGAAGTCCGGATGTATAAGCCCCTATGCCATAAAAACCTACATAGCCTAAGTCCAGCAACCCATTGAATCCTGGGACAATATTTAACCCCAGGGAAAGGATCATGTAAAGATAGATGAGTATTACAATATGCAGTATGTAGTCACTGACAAATGGCAGCAAAGGCAGAATTAACGCCAAAATCAATAGTGCGATTCTTAACTTACTGCCCTTATCAAACTTTTTTAATCTCAATTTAAACATATTTACATGCTTTTTTTGGTTTCCTTTATTAGCTTACCAAATAGACCTGCTGGTATTAAAATGATGACTATTATCATCACACCATACGATATGCCGTCCCTGTACAGGGAGCTTAAATATCCTGAACCAAATGCCTCGGCAACTCCTAAAATAACTCCACCTAACATTGCACCTGGCACTGAGCCAATTCCACCAAGCACTGCAGCGGCAAATGCCTTAACGCCTGCAACGTAGCCCATGGTTGGATAAATGGAGTTGTAATAAGCGCCAACCATGATACCTGCTGCCCCGCCAAGTGAGCCCGCAAGGGCGAAGGTATATGATATTACCCTGTTTACATTTATCCCAGATAGGGAGGCCATGGTTTTATTCTGTGCTATGGCTCTCATTGCCTTCCCCCACTTTGTTTTTTGGATGATAAGATTGAGGCCAACCATCATTATAATGGTTACGGAGAATATGAATATATGAAACCAGGAAAGGGTTACCCCTGAAAAAGTAACGGCTGTTTTTTCAAAATATTCTGGGATAGCGTAATGGGGAAAGGGTTTTGGCCTTGACCCCCAGATAATCATAGCAAGATTTTGAAGGAAAATAGACATGCCTATGGCCGTTATAAGTGCAGCCAGGCGGGGAGATTGTCTAAGGGGGCGGTAGGCAAAGATGTCCAGCAAAATACCGGAAACTGCACAGCAGGCCATAGAGAGCAGAAAAGCAGTATAGAAAGGGAGTTTCAGAAATGTAATAAATGTAACAGCAAAAAAGGCGCCAAGCATGTAGATTTCGCCATGTGCAAAGTTAATCAGCTGGATAACACCATATATCATGGTGTAACCAACTGCTATCATGGCGTATATGCCACCTATAGTTAGTCCGTTAATAAGTTGCTGTAGAAACAAAAATAAGTCCTCTATAGTATTACAGGCGCCGAAATTTTATTTTTCCGGCGCCTGTTGTTAAGCTTGTAACCTCTTTATAGCTTCTATTAAGTTACTCGGCTGGCACAAACTCTCCGTTTACTACCTTTTTTACAAATGCGGGTTTAAAGCAATTGCCTTCTTTGTCAAAATACGTTAAACCGGTAACACCTTCATAGCCATTTTCTTTACTGTTCATTGCAGCCAATCCATCTCGGATTTTCTTTCTGTCCGGGCCAACCTTTGCTATGACATCAGCCAGGATTCCAAGGCAATCATAGGCATTTGCGCTCATCCAATCCACATCACGGCCTGTGGTTTTTTTGAAGTTTTCAGCAAATGCTTTACCTTCTGGGCCTGCTGATGCGGCAAGAAATGGGACGGTACAGTAAGTGTTATCAGCAGCCTTTCCACCTATTTTAATGTAGTCTTCATTATCAATACCATCCGCTCCAAACAGGGGACCGTTAAACCCAAGTTTGCGGGCCTGACCGGCTATTAAAGCACCTTCAGGGTGGTAACCGCAGAGAAAGATTGTATCTGGCTTATCCTTTAAAAGTTTTGTCAACTGTGGGGTGAAGTCTGTGGTCTTGGCAACATAGGCCTCAGCTCCTGTTACTGTTATCCCTGCGTCCTTGGTACCTGCCACAAATGAGTCTTTAAGTCCAATGGCATAGTCATTATTTTCATAAAAGATAGCAACCTTATCTTTTTTGAGTAATTTGGGTACAACATATGATGCAAGGTATTTGCCCTGAAAATCATCCGTATAACAATTGCGGAAAAACCATCCTTTACCAACAGCTCCAATGGTAGGGTTGGTGGAGGTTGGGGATATGGCTGGAAGCCCCGTACGAACATAGATAGGCATGGCTGCCAATGTTGCGGATGAGCAAAGATGGCCAATAACCGCCACTATACTCTTATCTGCTGCGAATTTTGAACCTACGGTGCCTGCTTCCTTTGGGGCACAGAGATCATCGCCCCATACCAATTCAACCTTTTGTCCATTAATCCCGCCAGCGCCATTAATCTCCTTTAGTTTGAGATTTGAGCCGTCCTTAATGTTGTCTCCGTAACCTGCCAAGTCCCCGGTAAATGGGGCTGCTACACCTATTCTTATGTCGTCTGCCATAACGCTATTGGTGATTCCAAAGACAAGTGCCAGGCAAAAGACTAGGCCTAAAACTAAAAAACCATGTGCTTTTTTCATAACTATTCCTCCCTTTGTTAAAGTTAATAATACCTGGTTTTTATATATACAGATATAAATTCTGTATCCACAATCCCAGATTGATATTTACCAACCACGGTATTTTATTATGTAACTCCAAAAAGCAATGTAATGATCACAAATATATATTGCTTTTGACTAATGGTGCCCCATCTGCTTTTTCATGACTATTAGATACCCTTGGCATGTACTTTGGGCATAACAATCTATATGTGAATCCCCTTAAGAACCCCTCTCCCGTGATTAA
>JAWOBA010000241.1:0-5180 GCA_046498285.1 Desulfatiglandales bacterium
AAAAAGACGATGGACTTTTTTGAAGTGACTGGTGGAAGGGTGCTGTCTTTTCGTAACGTATCAGTGGGGGAACCCGCAGGCCCCGATTTATCGGGGCAATGCGGAGGGGGCAAAACTCCCCCATGGATACGTTGCTGAAAAGACCAACCCGGGAGCCCCGGAACTGAAAAAAAGCCCATCGTCTTTAGATCCAGAGGGGTTATGCAAAGGTCTCATATAATGATCAGTTTTGCCTTAATAATTAATGAAAGGAGGTTGTCTGTGGAAGAAGAGATAGATCTAGGTTGTGCAAGGCCAACGGGAGGACCTGTTGGTGAAACAGTTGAACAAGAGGAAGAGAAACCTGAACGTATAATACAGGAGGATACTGCTATGATCAAGGTTGGAACAAAGGCGCCAGATTTCACGGCACCAGGATATCACAAGGGAAAGTTTATCTCGGTGAAGCTATCTGATTATATGGGTAAGTGGGTTGTATTATGCTTTTACCCTGGCGATTTCACCTTTGTGTGAGCAACGGAGGTTTCGGCAGTTGCCGAAAAATTTCCCGAATTCCAGAAGCTCGGTGTGGAGGTACTTTCCATGAGCGTCGATAGCGTGTTTGTTCACAAGATGTGGGATGAAAATGAACTTTCTAAGATGGTAAAAGGCGGTATCCCTTTTCCGATGCTTTCTGATGCAGGAGGGAAGGTTGGAACCATCTATGGTATTTATGATGAGGATGCAGGGGTTGAAACCAGAGGAAGATTTATAATCGATCCCGATGGCGTAATTCAAGGATACGAGGTGCTTACCCCTCCTGTAGGAAGAAATGTAAGTGAATCCCTGCGGCAAATCCAGGCATTCCAGCTTGTGCGAAACAGCAAGGGGGGAGAGGCGACACCCTCCGGGTGGAAACCAGGCAAGATGACCCTAAAACCAGGTCCTGATCTGGTAGGAAAAGTCTGGGAGGTTTGGAAAACAGAGATGGCCTTTGATTAAGTGAAATAGATTGTCTCGTCATTGAATCTACTCGGGATTCTTCAAGAAAGTATCCGTAAGGCGATCTTGTAACTGATAGATGTAGGAAGTTTGGCATCTTTGCGAAAAATGACAATCTTTGGTATTTACTGAAACGGGGGTGGGTTGTTTTGAAGCCTTCACCTTCTGCCCGCAGGGTTGGCCGCTAAGTGGACCGAAGAAATCCACTCCTGTTAATAATATATGTAGAGAGCTTTGCAGAAATCATATTTTCTTAAAGAGGGTCGACTTTTCTTCAGTTCCAAGGCTCTCGGGTTGGTCTTTTCAGCAATTTATCCAGGGGGGGGAGTTTTGCCCCCTCCGCATTGCCCCGATAAAAAGGGGCCCGCGGTTTCCCCTACAGATACGTTGCGAAAAGACAGCGCCCTTCTCTCCGAGCGGGAGGTTCTCCGACCCGGAGGCCACCAGTCACTTCAGAAAAGTCTACCCTCTCTATTCGAAGTAAAAAAATGGTCAGGCTGTACAAAGCTCTAATGTAGTACCAAATGGTTCGCGCCCGGTAAAACTCTGCGGATGAGGAGTATCCACTGTTTGTTCGGTGCGAAGCGCCTCACAACCAGCTGATTGAACAGATACCCTTCAGGCACTTTTCATATGCAGAGATAGCCATGCAAAGATCTTACTTTCTAAAACCATTAGAGGAAAAGTATACACAATGGCAATGGAGAATGATGTGCAGCTTTGATTACAAGCAATCAAAATAGGAGACATTGATATGGATTTGTCTAGATTTAGTGAAAATAGGCTTCTTGTGGCAGCAATAAAAAGTGAGATAGATAGCAAAGAGATCTATCAACATACAGCGAACAGGGTACATAATGCATTGCTAAAAGATAAGCTCACCTTCCTCGCCTCTGAAGAAGTAAAACATCGAAACATTATTGAGGGGATCTATAAAGAGAAATTTCCTAACCAAGAATTACAAATCCCCGAAAAATCGCCTGTGCCACTGCCAGAATTAATAATTAGTGATGAGATGATGCCTATCAGTAAGATTTTTTTCATGGCCATGAACGCAGAAAAGGCATCGTATGACTTTTATAATGAGCTGGCAAGGTTGTATGAGAGCAATCCCACACTCAAGAAGACCATAGAGTACGTGGCAACAATGGAAATGGGGCATTACAAGCTTCTCGAAATAGAAAAAGATAATATGGAAAAATTTGAAGATTTTGATATCTATGTGCCAATGATTCATGTCGGGGCTTAACAATGTATGCGGGTGAACTTTTGCAAGCTTTCGAAATGATTAACTAACCATTGTTGAAGCCTCTCTTTTTTACTTCACCATGGAGTTTTCTTCACCAATATGCTCACCTTATTAAACACATTAGGAAAAACAGTTGAGAGATTTCAACCAGTCGATGAAAAGGTTATAAATATATTCACATGTGGCCCATCAGTCTATCAGAGATCTCACATTGGCAACTTCAGAACATTTTTGTTTGAAGACATACTGGTTCGATACTTAGAATATTTAGGCTACATCGTCAAAAGAGGAATGAATTTTACAGACATAGAAGACAAGGCTCTCAAGGAGGCAGAAAAACGGCACCAAAACGTAGCTCAAGTTACAGAAGAAAATATCAGGAAGTTTCTTGAGGAAATAGATTTGTTAAGGATGAAGGTGCCGGATTATCTTCCTAAGGCCTCTGAAGCCATTGATCAAGCTGTAGAGATTATAAGCCGCCTCCTTGATCTCAAGGTTGCTTATTGGTATGGACGAAATGTTTACTTTGAATCGCTAAAATTCCCTGGATTTGGAGAGATTTATGGGCTTGACATGGCTAGGTGGCCATCTAAAAAGAGACGCTTTCATCTGGATACATACCCTGGGATGCGCTGGAACCTAGGGGATTTTATTCTCTGGCATGGATATAAAAAAGCCGATACCGTTTACTGGGATACACGTATTGGAAAGGGGAGACCTTCTTGGAATATTCAGGACCCCAGTATGATCTCCAAACACTTTAATGAGACGCTTTCTATTTACTGTGGCGGATTTGATAATCTTTTTCGGCACCACGACTACACACGAGCAATCCTTGAATCAGTATGGCCATATCCCATGGCGAGATACTGGCTCCATTGCCAGCACCTTTTTGTAAATGGCCAGAAGATGTCAAAGAGCAAAGGGAATATACATTATATCGACACACTTCTGGAACAGGGATACGAGATTCAAGAAATTAGATTCTTTCTTATATATTGCCACTATCGCCAAAAGCTCAATTATTCAGATGAAAACATGCGTTCAGTGGTAGAAACATTGAAACAATTCAGGATGATTGTGCGCACTATAGAAAAAAAGGCTCAAAGGAAAAATCCTGATGCAAGGATTGCCCAAAGACTCAAACAGGGTTTTGCAGAGAAAATGGACAACGACCTGGATGTAAGGGCGGCCTTCAACGAGTTGTATGAAACATTATCCACGATTAATGTCAAGGCACTTGATCCCAGCGAAGCCTCAGGAATCATTCATGCTCTAAAGGAAATTGATGGGGTCCTGAAGGTTATTTTTTAGTAAGTACTCGTAATCACTTGTAGACCCCTTTATAGAAAACTGAAAAATAGTAACTACACAGCAAATGACCCTGGTACATAGCTCCAGGGTTATACAGAAAAAAAGCCATGCTCTTTTCTCTACCGAGTTTCTCAGGAGGTTCAAGGTTCCAGGTTCACGGTTCAATGGTTATTTGCTGAACCATTAACATTTTAATGCGGCTTTTTCATGAGCCAGTTGGGGAGCCTCGGTATGGAGAATGGTTCATGGCTCCAAGTGGAAACCCTGAACTGTGAACCCCTGATCCAGACATGGTTTTGAAAGAGTGGGTTTATATCCATAGCTATCCTAATCGTTACAAAGCACGATAATGTTCCTGTGTCGTCGCGCCAGGGCGGGCTTGAATCTCACAGCCTGGGTAGTTACAAAAAAATATGGCATTGAAATGCTATGGAATGATTGCTCTCGATTGGACGGAAATAATACAGATAAGTCTAAAATTAGACTGTTGGATAATATACTGAAATATATATACTATTAGATTTAATTTCTTTGCCTATGTCTGGATTTAGACATTCTTATTGCTTTTTTGAATGACAAACTGCTGAGAAATTGGAGAGAATCTTTCTCAATCCACGTCAGGTAAGTCCTTAACTAGCTTTTTTTATTAGGTTTTATGTTATGAATACCCCTCGTCGACCATCAAAACTCAAAATGTTTGGCATTATAATTGCCTAAATTTAGATAAAGGATCTAGGATTATTGATAGCAGTGATTTTACCCTTGCAGCTCTTACTGCTCCTATCACCATAGTGCAAAATATTTTTTCGCTCATGTAAGATGGAAATGAGATAGAAAATTCAAGAACGTATAGTAGAGCTTTACAAAACCTGACCATTTCTTTACTTCGAATAGAGAGGGTAGACTTTTCTGAAGTGACTGGTGGCCTCCGGCTCGTAGAGCCTCCCGCTCGGAGAGGGCAAAACTCCCCCATGGATACGTTGCTGAAAAGACCAACCCGGGAGTCTCGGAACTGAAAAAAAGCCCATCGTCTTTAGATCAAGAGGGGTTATGCAAAGGTCTCCCAGTGCCGGAGTGGTGAAACTGGTAGACGCAGAGGACTCAAAATCCTCCGGGCTTCGTGTCCGTGTCGGTTCGATTCCGACCTCCGGCACTCACCCATTAAGGATTTGAGCATCTTGCTTGAATCCTCTTTTTTTGTCCAAATGGGCAGTTGTAATCTTTTTGTAACCATTTTCACCTTGCAGACAAGACTCTTGCCTTAGTACTGAGACCTTTGAAAAACCCGGCGATTTTCAGAATTCCACGTTGTTTAAACCCAGATTATGCAGTAGGTATCGTCACGAGGGTTGAAAAACCTCAGCGAAACGAGAAGTTGGAGCGATTTTGCGCCGAAGGCATATTGGTAACTATGTTGAGAAGCAAAATCGTGAAACGATCGTTGTAGCAAGGTTTTTCAACCCTCGTGACGATACCTACTGCATAATCTGGGTTTAAACAACGTGGAATTCTGCAAATAGCCGGGTTTTTCAAAGGTCTCATGTTATATTTGAATTCTTAAGGGAGATTTCTTATGGTTGTTGAAGAAAAAGAGATGACGTTTAGTGGTGGTAGCCAATATGTTCTGGATGATGAG
>JAWOBA010000264.1:0-24192 GCA_046498285.1 Desulfatiglandales bacterium
TCAATCCGCCTTGCGGCGGAAAAAGACTTTTCTGCAGGCGTCTCAAGGATGAGGGGGTTTTTCTGCTTGCCGAGGATCGTACTGTGGCCGGTCCAGGGGTATTTGTCGAGTTCTTTGAGATCTTTTACCAGTCCTGCTCTTAATGGGTTGAGATGGATGTAGCGAATTAACTCAAGGAGATAGGGATCTTCCTCACAGACAACGGATTTATACCGGTTCTGAAAGAGGTGGCCGCTACGTTCCCGCCTGCCAGCGCCTGCAGCGCAGCTAATGGCGGGCAGGTGTGGCGTTTATTGAAGGTGATTGCATAGCCAGTCATGAGGCGGCGCATGACCTTGCTGAGTGGAACTGTTCCAGTGCGCAGGAGGAGGTGAAAGTGATTGGGCATCAAGGCCCATGCGTAGCATTGGGTCTGGGTTTCTTCCAGGATGACGGCAAGCCGACCGAGGAAAGATTTGCGGTCTTTGTCGTCCCTGAAGATTTTGCGACGTTCAATTCCTCTGGCCATGATGTGCTGGAGAAGGCCGGGGGCGTCTAGTCTGGATTGGCGAGGCATTGTGTTTTTTTTAGACAGGATTTACCCCAGTGAAATACGCTCCGCTGTCATGAACATGAATTTCACGGGGCGGGCAGGATTAACTGGATGTTCTTTCTTTTCTCCCTTTCCGGAAGAAAGGGAGAAAGAGAATCCGCCTTCGGCGTCGCCTCAGGCGTTCGCCAGGCAGGTCCCGGTGAAATACGCTACTTTGTGTACCTTGTGGCTTTGAGAGCTTTGCATAAACCCTCTTGATCGAAAGACGATGGGCTTTTTTTTCAGTTCCGAGGCTCCCGGGTTGGTCTTTTCAGCACCGTATCCATGGGGGAGTTTTGCCCCCTCCGCATTGCCCCGATAAATCGGGGCCTGCGGGTTCCCCCACTGATACGTTACGAAAAGACAGCACCCTTCCGCCAGTCACTTCAAAAAAGTCCATCGTCTTTTTGGGGATAGTGTAAATCGCCGGGTTTTTCAAAGGTCTCACTTCTTCAGTTCCCTCCGGGGCTCAGCTTTTTAATGGATAAGAGGTCAATTACCCAGGAAAAGGTCAACCAGATATTAATTGGAATAACTATAATCGTAGCAAGGGGCCTATTTATAGGCCCGGAAATAGGAAAGCGTACTCAATCTATTTCCATCAACATCTTTGAAGGATAGTGAACTATGATGAACTCGTATAAAGCTAAATGGGTGCGGTGGAATGAAAAGAGGGATCGAAAACTAAGTTAAAAAGAAATATCAGATTACTTCTCTATTATAGGTAATGATGTACGTCTTTCATCTATTATTTCTTTTAATCTTGCTTCTATTTGCTGTTTTGAGAAAATCTTATTGCAGTGTGTACACTGGTATCTTTCTTCTATGACCTCATCATATATAAGTTTATCTGAAAAATTTACCCTACGGAACTGCAGAGAAAAATTGTAGATTTTAATAAAATCTTTATTCTTACAGCTATCACATAAGAAATGATCCTTAATAATTTCCATTATCACCCCCCAAATATATATCTCTTGTGCAATCAGGTAAAATCTTTTATCCAATTTAATCTCTTTTGTCAAAAAAAATCTATATAACATGCTTACCTAATTCATAAATATAGAAAAAATTCTCTAGAAGAATAGTTGTGTAAGTGCCGCAGATATTCTGATAGACTTTTTTCTTTAATCCTATCACAACCTTTTGTGGTCATTATTATGGGGTAGTTCCATCCCGCCAATGCTTTCACTCAGGCGAAGCGGGAAGGTGTCGGTAAGGTTAACTCTATGAAAAATTAAGGTATAAAAACTCCAATTATCTTCTTGCATGATAATTTTTCTTGTGCTATGAGGATTAGTATCAATATTATTTTAATGTTAAGAGAAAAGTGAAGGAGGAAAAAATGGCAGCTTTATTTGGTGGTGTGTTGGCTCTGATACTGGGGGTGATAGGAATCATTATCTTTTGGGCATATTTTGTTAAACTCTTAGCAGCTGCGATACCTGTCTTGCTTATCTTGGGTGGCGCTTTAGCTACGTATCTTGGCATTGAGGAATGGAAAGATAAACGAAGTACAGAAAAAGTTGAGGACGAGCCCAATGCAGACGAGTTAAAGAAAGAGGTAGAGGACCTTAAGAAAGAAGTCAAGGAACTTAAAAAACAAGAATAGGCTTATTCTTTTTTTACCGCCGTTCTTTTATGTCCTACACGGTAAAGTGGAGATGGAACGGTTTATATATTATTCCTTTTTTTAGGCCCCGTCCGTAAGGACGGGGTTATTGCCATTAATTGAAATCAATACATGGCATTATTTTTTGAAAATCTCTAACTCATTAAAAAAGTAAGGGATTTCAAACTCGGCGCTTTGCGGGCTATCTGATCCATGCACAATATTTTTTTCAATATCTGTCGCATAATCATACCTAATGGTGCCTTTCGCAGCTTCCTTATAGTTGGTAGCCCCCATTAATTTGCGATAGACAGCAATACTATCTTCTCCACCCAAAACCATAACCACGCATGGACCGGATGACATAAAATCGGTAACCCCTTCATAAAATGGTTTTCCTTTATGCACCTTATAAAAACCTTTCGCCTGTTCTTTTGTCATCCAGATCATTTTAATCGCTAATATATTGAGGTCTTGTTTTTCTAAGCGTCGAATGACCTCACCTATAAGACCTCGAGCCACACCATCGGGTTTAATGATAGCCAATGTTTTTTCCATTTTTACCCCTCTTCCTCGCAATAAAGAATGAAATCTTTGCATAACCCCTATTGATCTAAAGACGATGGGCTTTTTTTCAGTTCCCTCCGGGGCGTAGGCCCTACGGGCCGGAGGCCGAGGCTCCCGGGTTGGTCTTTTCAGCACCCTTCTCTCCGAGCGGGAGGCTCTACCTTCCGGGGCGGAGTCCCCTCCAGGACGGAGTCGAGCCGGAGGCCACCAGTCACTTCAAAAAAGTCCATCGTCTTTTTGAGGATGATGAAAATCGCCGGGTTTTTCAAAGGTCTCAAGAATACTATTGTTCATGGGACATCTCTAACTGGATGAAAAAATACCTGGAAAACTCAAAATGTGCCTAATGACTCATGGCTTCGAGTGTACCCCATCCCCACATCACATATCTTATTAACAAAAGACCGGTCAAGCAAAAATCGTAATGGCTCAATATTTAGGAGAAGTTTAGCGGCTGCGTCGAACAGTCTCCGGGATAGAAAGGGTTTTTTCTGCTTCTTTTTATCGAGCTGCTACCAAAATCTGTGCTCTCTAAACGCATACCCAAAATTCTCTTGCAGCATATTTAATTACTGTGCTATAAAAATTATTTTACATGTAGCGCAGTCAATGACCCTGTCCTTTCGGGCAGGGCTTAAAAAAAGAATTAATTCACGAGCTGTATCCATCTCCACTCCCCCGTGTGAGGTCTAAAAGGTCGGCGATAAAACAGCAAATACAATTAGTAATAAGGAGGATTAATAGTGGAAGAAGAAAGAGAAATTATGGAAGTAGACGTGCTCTTTGTAGGTGGTGGTATTGCCAGTCTTAGCGGTGCACTTCATCTCTCCAATCTAATAAAGGAACACAACAACAAAGTTGATCAAGAAGGAAAAGGGGAAAGACTTGACGAAATTATGATTGCACTGCTCGAAAAAGGTACAGATATCGGCTCCCATAGTATGTCTGGGGCAATTATGGATCCTATTGCCCTCAAAGAGCTTATCCCTGATTATCTGGAAAAAGGTGCACCATTTGAAGCTGAGATTACTAAAGAAGAAGTCTCTCTATTAACCGCAAAAGGCCGGATTAGATCTCCGATAACACCTCCTCCTCTTAATAATCATGGGAATTATATTGTTTCACTTTCAAAGATTACCACGTGGCTCGGTACGTTAGTTGAGGAAAGTGGTGTGGACATCTTTCCCGGATTCGCGGGAACAGAGATACTCTACGACGGAAATAGAGTTATTGGAGTGAGAACAGGTGATAAGGGAATAGATCCGGATGGTAATAAAAAAACAAACTTTGAACCGGGGATTGATTTACATGCCAAGGTTAGTGTATTTGGAGAAGGCACAAGGGGAAGCCTCACCAAAACACTTATTAAAAAATTGACTTTGGACGAAGGAAAAAATCCTCAAACGTACGTTGCTGGGGTAAAAGAGGTTTGGGAAACCCCCGAGCAAAGATTTAAGCCCGGACAAGTATTCCATAGCATGGGATATCCACTTAAAAGTAATACATATGGTGGGGGTTTTATCTACGGAATGAAAAATAACATGGTTTCACTAGGATTATTGACCGGCCTTGACTCTGAGGACCCGTTCCTAGATCCCCACCTTGAATTTCAAAAGTTCAAACTACATCCTTATGTAGCTGAGATATTAAAAGACGGCACAATCATCCAATATGGAGCAAAAACAGCCCCTGTGGGAGGATACTTCTCTATTCCAAAAATTGCATTTGATGGTGGAGTTATTATTGGAGATTCAGCCAGTCTATTTATCAGTCAAAAGATCAAAGGGATTCATATTGCTATGAAATCAGGTATGCTTGCCGCTGAAACGGTCTTGAAGGCACTCTTACATAAGGATTTTTCTTCTGCCCAGCTTGAGAACTACCAAACATCCCTTTATGAAAGTTATATAGGCAAGGAACTTTACAAAGTAAGAAATTTTCATCAGGCATTCCAAAAAAGTTTATGGGTAGGTCTTATCAAAGCTGGATTTCAGTACATTCTTGGTGGGAGAATTTTAAAAGGAAGACTCTCTGCAAAGGCCGATTTTGTCCACCAGAAAAAGGTAATTGATTTCTATGGTACCGCCTCTCCGAAAGATGAACAAAAAGGTATAATCAAATTTGACGGAAAGCAAACCTTTGATAAAGAATCTGACGTGTATTATTCAGGATCTGTGCATGAAGAACAACAACCTGCACATCTTACAATACCTGATCTGAATATTTGTTATACGAAATGCAGAGAAGAATATCAAAATCCATGCCTGAGCTTTTGTCCTGCTAATGTTTATGAAATGGAAATTGATGAGGAGACAGGTAAGCCGAGTATGAAGCTCAATTTTTCTAACTGTGTCCATTGCAAGACCTGCGACATCAAAGATCCCTATGAAAATATCATATGGGTAACCCCTGAGGGCGGGGGAGGTCCGAAATACACTGTTATGTAGAAACATATTGTGGCCTTCACAACAAACCGTAATGTTACCCTACTTTTACCTTGACACAGTATTATTGTTGTATTTATAGTTAAAATGTAGCTAAAAAATAGCTACTTTTAACCTAATTTGAGAGGTACAATTATGGATTTAATAAGCGAAATAGAAAAAATTGTAGGAAAAGAAAATGTATTTTCTGATCGCGTGGAATGTATATGCAATTCACGCGATATGTCAGTGCATGTAGGAGTACCTGATGTAGTTGTATATGCTCAAACTACAGAGCAAATCTCTTCTATTATGCGCCTGGCCAATCAGGAAAAAACTCCGGTGACAATCCAGGGTTCAGGGACAAGTGTAACCGGCGCATCACTTCCTGTAGAAGGCGGCATCCTCCTGGATGTCCATAACATGAACAAGATACTGGAGATCAATAAAGATAATTTTTATGCAAGAGTAGAACCGGGTGTAATCTGTATGGACCTTAATAGAGCCCTAGCAAAACAAAATCTTATGTTTCCTCCTAATCCTGGGAGCGAACTTATTGCTTCAATAGGCGGGATGATGTCTACCAACTCAAGCGGTCATAGGGCAGTTAAATATGGCACAGCTAGGGACTATGTAAAGGCCCTTACGGTAGTTCTTGCTGATGGAACTATCATTAAAACGGGATATAAAACCCCTAAATCATCTATGGGCTATGATTTGAACCATGTCTTTGCCAGCTCCGAGGGAACACTCGGCGTAATCACAGAGATTACCGTAAAAATCCGAACAGTCCCGGAATATACTGCCCTTGCCCTGGCAATATTTCATGATATTGATGCCGGAGGAAAAGCAGTACGTGATATCATCTCATCCGGCATACAACTCACCGCATGCGAGATATTGGACAAATACAGCCTTAACATAGTTAAAGATTATATTGACAGGGATATAAGCAAGGTAGAGGCCATGCTTATCCTCGAGTTGGATGGAGCCAAGGAAATAGTAGCCAGGGATATGGAAAGGATTGGACAGATATGTAAAAACTATAATGTAGAGGACTTCACCTGGAGTGATGATCCTACCAAAACTGCTGAGATAATGGAGGCGCGTGGAAAATTAGTGCCAACACTTTCAAGGATTAAGCCTGGGTACAGACTAGTTGCAATATCTGAAGACCTTGGAGTTCTCTCATCAAAAATCCCTGAGACTATTAAGAAAGCACAGGCAGTAGCAGATAAATACAACCTGCTGCTTACTACCTTTGGCCACATTGGAGACGGTAATGTGCACACTACCTTTGTAACTGATATGCGAAGCCAAGATCAATGGAATAGGCTCAAACCAGCTGCGGATGAACTTGCTCAAATTGCCCTTGAGATGGAAGGTACCATTACTGCTGAGCATGGCACAGGGCTTGCGAGGGCACCGTATATAGAAAAACAGCTGGGTCCCGCATTGGATGTTATGAGATCAATAAAAAAGGCCCTTGATCCTAATGGAATACTGAATCCAGGAAAGATGGGATTAGACAAGAAGAAACATGATAGCTATGACTATTTTGCCTTCAAAACCTTTCTGGAGCATCCAGAGGGGCTCAACTCCTTTGGGTATGATGCAGACAATGAGATCCTTGCGTGCATAAACTGCGCCTTTTGCCGTTTAGGATGCCCCACGTATGAGGTTACCCAACTCGAATCACGAAATGCAAGGGGCAGGAATATCCTTGCATTCGATTTAATGACAGGAGAGATTGGACCTTCCACGGAATTAGCCAACTCATTCTATACCTGCACCACCTGTAATTCCTGCACCCAATTTTGCCCTGCCCATATCAAGGTTGATGAAATTATTCAAAAGGGTCGGGAAAAACTTTTTGAATCTGGTTTTGCTCCTGAACCAGTCATGGCACTGAGAGACAGCATACTAAATACAGATAATGTCTATGCATCCACAAGGGAAGACAGGATCGCCATCTATCCTTCATCTATCAAGAAAAGAATTGAAAATGGACAGATAAAGAAAAAGGCAGATACTCTTTTATTCATGGGATGTGTGTCAAGTTACTTAGATATGAAAATAGTCCCAAGCTTTTTTACCATAATGGACGCTGCCGGTGTTGATTACACCATGCTTGGAAAAGATGAAATTTGCTGTGGGTTTCCATTGCATCTTATGGGAGATCAAGAAAAATTCGAGCAAAATGCCAGACATCTTATTGAACTTATTAAGGCAACTGGGGCAAAAGAATTGGTCACCCCCTGTGCCGGTTGTTATAAAACGTTTCGAAAATATTATCCTGAAGCAGGTGATTTAGGAGTTACTCTCTACCATTCTGTTCATTATATTCAAAGGCTCATAGAGGAAAAAAAGATACAATTGGGTGGTGACCTCGGAAAAAAACTCACCTATCATGATCCATGTGACTTAGGGAGAACCTTTGAAATATTTGATGAACCCCGGGAGATATTAAAGGCAATCCCTGATATTGACTTCATTGAGATGAAGAGAAATCGCTTACTGGCCAGATGCTGCGGAGGTGGTGGAAGTGTCATGGCACTGGAGCCGGAGCTCGCCGCAGAGATGGCATCAGTCAGAGTAAAAGATGCTGTAGAGGTAGATGCAGAGATAATAGTATCTGCTTGTTCTGCATGCAAGGATAATCTGAGAAAAGGTGTAAAGGCCATCCCTAAAGATGAGCGGCCAAAGATGAAAATAATGGATATTACTGAGATAGTAGCCAACTCGCTTGTTCATTAAATAGTTGATTGGTTACCCGGTTGGCTACGTACCTATTTTCACTGGTTTAATAATTGACGGCTTCGTAAAAAGCCCACTTGCTGTGTTAGGCCGCATCATCACTAAGATTCGTCCCGCCTGCAGGGGGAGAGCTTTTTATCCTGCCGTCCCGATTTTGAGTTTTTACAAGTTTATCAATATGTTAACGAACAACCAACAAGGGAGGATAGAAATGACAACAAGTAAATGGATGCATGCAGGAACCGTTGTCAAAATGAATGCCATCAATTATCCGGATAAATTAGGGTGGCAAGATAAAAATAATGAATATACATTCAAAGAATGGAATGAAAGGGCCTGTAGAATTGCTCATGGTCTATCAGATTTAGGAACCGGCTATAAGGATAGATTTGCTGTATTAGCATTCAACCGTGGTGAATGGATGGATATATACGCCGGATGTGCTAAGGGGGGACAAATCATAGTTCCATTAATGTTTCGCCTTGCACCACCGGATATCGAATACATTGTCAATCATGCGGAATGCAAGGCCTTTATTGTTGAGAAGCCCTTTGTGGAAATGATAGATGGCATAAAAGACAAGCTTCCGGTCCCAAAGGATGCCTATATTTATTTAGGAGAAGGTCCTGCCCCCGACGGGTATATAGGCTATGAGGATTGGCTGGCCAAATCATCTCCGGAAGAACCCGACATCATGGTAGATGGAGATGACACGTGGACCTTTATGTATACCTCAGGAACAACAGGCCGGCCCAAAGGTGTGGTCAAAACCCATGAAAGTTATCACGCCCAGTATCTTCTGCATAATATGAACCAGGGTGTAAGACCTACTGATAAGGTGATGCTGGTAATGCCTATGTGCCATGTGAATTCCATATTTTATTCTTTCCCCTATACCATGCTGACTGCTCCGGTATTTGTATACAATATGGTAAGCTTTGATCCTGAGGACCTGCTTAAAACCATTGAGAAATACAAAATTACGTTTACCTCTTTGGTGCCTACTCATTATATTATGATGCTAGCCCTCCCAGATGAAGCAAAAAATAATATCGATGTATCCTCTATACGACAACTATTAATATCTTCCGCCCCGGCCAGAAAAGATTTAAAGCTTGCAATTATGGATTATTTTAAAAACGCAGAGCTTTGGGAGGCCTATGGAACGACAGAGGGTGGCTTAGTAACCCTTCTACGACCAGAATATCAGTTCGAGAAACTTGGCTCTATCGGTAAGGAAATCTTCGGCACGGACAGAATTAAACTACTTGATGAGAATAGAAAGCCTGTACCCGATGGCGAGGTAGGTGAGGTTTTTTATAGAACTCCCATGATCTTCAAGGAGTATTGGAAAGAGCCGGAGAAAACTAAAGAGGCATTTGAAGGCGAATGGTCTTCGGCTGGAGATATGGCGAGACGCGATGAAGATGGATTCTATGTCTTGGTGGATAGAAAAGCAAATATGATAATAACGGGCGGAGAAAACGTGTTTCCATCCGAGGTAGAAAGTGCTGTCGGTGCCCACCCAGCTGTTCAGGATATTGCAGTAATAGGCATTCCTGATGTAAAATGGGGTGAGGCAATAAAGGCTATTGTCATTCTGAATGAGAATTATCAGCCAAGTGATGAACTTGCAAAGGAAATAATGGACTTTACTAAGGGAAAAATTGCAGGATTCAAAAGGCCAAAATCTGTTGATTTCATCAAGGAAGAAGAAATGCCCAGGACAGGCACTGGAAAGATTTTACACAGAATCCTGAGAGAAAAATATGGCAAATGGAGTGATGGCTAAAAACGTAAGTAAAGTTAGGCAATAAAAAAACAGAGGAATTGAGGGAAAATAACAAACATTTACCCTGTTGAATCGCCCGAAGGGCGTTCCCGATAAATCGGGAAATTCAACAGGGCAAGCAAACCCAACTGGAGGAAGAAAGATATGTTAACAAAAGCATTTATACCTTATAAGGGCTATTATTCAAGCCCCTTTACCCGATGGCAGGGAAAGATGGCGAATGAAAATTCTATCAAATTAGGGGCCACGACAGCCAATAGATGGCTAACAAAAAATAATTTTGACCCCACTATATTTGACTATATGTATCTGGGAATGACTATCGCGCAGCACCATCTTTTCTATAGTCATACCTGGGCAGCTGCTCTCCTGGTTAATGGTGCCAAAGATTTACCTGCACTCATGATAAACCAGGCATGTACCACCTCTGCTACCTGTATCCATCTTGCGGCTTCAAATATAGAACTCGGGGCCTATGAAACAGGGTTTGCCCTCATGACAGATCGCACATCCAATGGACCGCATACTATCTGGCCAAACCCCTTAGGCCCTGGTGGAGAGGTGGAATCTGAAAACTGGATGATGGATAACTTCAACGCAGATCCCTGGGCCGGGTTGAAGATGATTCAGACCGCCGAAAATGTGGCCAAAGAGCTGGGAACAAGTCGGGAGGAATGTGATGCTGTTACCTTACGGAGATATGAACAATACCAGGATGCCTTGGCTAATGACCGTGCATTTCAAAAAAGATACATGTTTTCCCCAGAGGTCAGAGTATCTAAGAAAAAAACCACGTTCGTAGAAGAAGATGAGGGTGTAACCCCAACCTCAGCGGACGGTCTGGCCAGACTCAGACCAGTCGAACCAGAAGGTGTCCATACCTTTGGCGCCCAGACCTTTCCGGCAGATGGAAACTGTGGTATGATCATAACCACTCAGGATAAGGCCAAAGAGCTAAGCGCAGATCCAAATATTGTTATCCAGATTATCTCATATGGGTTTTCACGTGCAAAAAAAGGATATATGGCCCAGGCCCCTGTCCCTGCTGCACAGATGGCACTTGAAAATGCAGGGCTGCAAGTAAGTGATCTAAAGGCCGTTAAAAGTCATCAACCATTTGCCATAAATGATATCTATATGGCCTCCGAGATGGGTATTGATGTCAACTGGATGAACAATTATGGAAATTCAATGATATATGGCCACCCACAAGGCCCTACGGCCGGAAGAATCATTATGGAGTTACTAGAAGAAGTTGTTATGCTGGGTGGTGGATATGCTCTCTGGGCAGGGTGTGCCGCTGGCGATACAGGAGCAGCCATGGTATTTAAGATAAGCTGATTTCCCTTGCCTTTTCTTCAGCTATGACAGCCGCTCCAAGAGCGGCTGTCATATGCGGCTGGTCTGGTACAATAATCTTAAAACCTACCACCTCCTCAACTTCCTTTACTAGTCCCACATCTCTTGCCCCACCACCAACCAGAGCATACTCTTTTTCAATACCCACCCTCTCTGCCAGGCCATTGATTTGTGCTGCCAAGGCCCTGTGAATTCCGGCCAAAAGATCCTCTTTGGAAGCACCCTCGGCTATTCTGGATACGGCCTCAGTCTCTGCAAAAACAGCACATCCGGTATTAAAATCTATCCTTTTCTCTGATTTCAATGAAAGCTCCCCTATCTCCTCCACCTTTACCTGTAAAACCTTGGCAATTATCTGTAAAACCCTGGCACTTCCTCCAGCACATTTACCACTCAATAGAAATGTCAGCGAGTTTCCCCGTTCATCAATCCGAAAGGCCTTACTAAAGAGATCCCCAATATCAACCGCTGTCCTTGCTGAGGGGAAAAGATAGTATATGCCCCTGCTATGGCAGGATATGTCCGTAATTACTTTATGAGCAAAGCTTACACTTTTTGCCCCGTACCCAGTAGCAACTAAATAAAGAATATCACTCGAGGATAGCCCTGCCTTAGAAAGCAACTTCTCTTCGACCCTTTCAGCGGTGAATTTATAATTTCCTCCGGATGGCATAACACACGACGCTGCAATATTTTGATCGCACATAAGTATGCCTTTTGAAAAGGCAGAACCTATATCAATCCCGATCACACATGTCATTATCTATTTCTCCTTTCTCCTATTCCATACGCCTTAATCCAATCTTTTCTTAAATCGTGTTATTGCGCCTATAAAGACGATCGCCCCAAGAGCCATCAACGCACCAAATTGGGGCCACAGTATTTGTATTCCTACTCCTTTTAAAAAGATTCCCCTGATGATAACCAAAAAATACCTCAGCGGATTCAAATAGGTCAACCACTGAATTACCATTGGCATATTTTCAATGGGAAAAACAAACCCGCTGAACATGAAAAGGGGAAGAATGAAAAAAAAGGTAGTCATCATGGCCTGTTGCTGCGTTGCAGAGATAGTAGAGATAAACAGCCCAAGGCCCAACGTGCTCATTATAAAAAGCACTGCGCCAATAAATATAAGCAGAACACTCCCTTTAAAGGGAATATTAAACCAAACAATTGCAAAGAGGCTTACTCCTACCATCTGTGCTAATGAAATAACTACATAGGGAATCGTTTTACCAAGGATCAATTCTGACGGCTTTATGGGTGTAACGATCAACTGCTCCATAGTTCCTGCCTCCCGCTCCTTTATAACTGCCATTGACGTAAACAGCAAGGTGGTAAGCATGATCAAAAAGGCTACAATACCCGGAACATAAAAATTATGGCTATAGAGGTTAGGATTATACCAAGTCCGTATCCTAGCATCTATTTTACCGTAGACAATTTTTTGTGGGTAGAGCTCCTCGATCAGCAGCTGATTAAATCGATTGAACACTAATGAGGTATAGGCTATTCGTACAGATGCCATATTGCTCATACTGCCGTCTACAATAATCTGTACCCCAGCAGTTCTTCCTTTTTTAATCGTACTGCTAAAATCCGGTCCGACTTTGACACCAAGGTCAATTTTTCTGCTAAGCAGTAGTTCCTCCAGCTCTGCCGGGTTTTGTGAGTAATTGATTATCCTGAAGGTTTTGTTTGCATGTAAGGCATCAATGAGCATCCTGCTCTCTCTTGTCTTTGCCTGATCCAGAAAACCAATCCTTATATCCCGCACATCTGTAGTTACCACGTAGCCAAACACAATTAATTGTACAAGAGGGGCTATAATTAAGAGGGGTCTGTTTCTTCTATCCCTAAAAAGTTGAATAAATTCCTTTCTCACAAATTCCCGAATCCTGATCCAATCCACCTTACATACCCTCTCTTTTCATCAACACGAGAGTCGTGATCGAAAGCACGATGAACATTACCATAAGAATAAGGTAACTCATCCATAGATTAGTCAACCCAAGGTTCCGTAAATACAGGCCATTTAATACATCTATAAAATAAGTGGCAGGCACCACGTAGGTTATTAGTTGCAGTACCGTGGGCATATTCGCTACGGGAAAGACGAAATCCGAAAGAAGCAGTGATGGAAGATATGTCATCAATACCGCTAGAATATTGGCCACTAGCTGCGATTTTGTCACAATGGAAATAAGGAGGCCTAGGCTCAGCGCTACTGAAAGGTACAGAGAAGATGCCAACACCATCAGCCAAAAATTCGACCTCATAACAATTCCAAAAAGAATCTGGGCCATCAGAACAGCTAGAAGCACATCAGCAATCCCTATCAAGAAATAAGGAATAGCCTTTCCCATTAAAAATTCCCCGGCCCGTATCGGCAGAGAAAGTATCGTTTCCATGGTACCATTTTCATATTCCCGCGCTATTACCAATGAGACCAACATTGCACCCGCAATCATGATAATGATTGCAATAATTCCAGGGATAATGAAATTACGGCTCTCCAGGTCTTCGTTGAACCAGACACGTATTCGTGCTTCAACAGGTGGATTTATTTTCTCTTTCCCTTGACGGTTAAGAAAATCAATAAGGCGATCATGATTATACCTTTCAATAAAGGCCGTAATGTAGCCCCTTGATATGCTGGCAAAATTTGGATCACTCCCATCGAGCAGCACCTGGAGTGGAGTTTTACGGTCTGCCTTGATATCCTTGGTCCAGTCCGGAGGAATAATGACGGCCATGGTTGTATCCCCTTGGTCAAGATATTCCGTGGCAGCAGCGGTATCTGAAAGATGCCCAAAAACATGAAAATATGATGATGCATCAAGTTTGCGGATAAAATCCCGGCTTAATTCGGTTTTATCATAATCCACTACTATGGTTTTGACATTATTCACGTCCAGGCTCAGGGCATACCCGAACATTAAAATAAGCAAAAGCGGGATAATAAAGGCTAAATAGAGGCTTCTGAAATCTCTTATCAGGTGATAAAACTCCTTTTTGGCAATGGCTTTAACAGTTATCAGGCTCAACTATTTCTCCTTGACATCAACTGAATAAACACATCATTCAAATCTGCCTCTTTTCGCTCTGGAAATATGTCGGAAATTATATCTGACGGACTACCTTCAGCGACAATTCTTCCCTCGTTGATCATGATAATCCTTTGGCAGTTACGAGCCTCATCTATATAATGAGTAGTAACAAAGACCGTCATCCCATCCTGTACAAGGTGATTGATAAATTCCCAGAAGTTCTTTCGTGTGACTGGATCGACTCCTGAGGTAGGCTCATCCAGAAAAAGGATTTCAGGACGATGAAGCAGGGCACAGCCTAAAGCCAGGCGCTGGCGCCATCCAGGCGGCAACTCTCGAGTTATGCGGTTTCTGGCATCCTGCAACTGGATCATGTCAAGCACCCATTCGATTCGATCCTTCCACTCCTCTGATGGCAGGCTATAGATCCCCAAATAAAACCGTATGTTCTCAAAGGGTGTCATATCTTCATACAGGGAAAATTTTTGTGACATATATCCTATGGAATGCTTAATTTTCTCGGGTTCTGAGAAGATATCATGACCCGCAACCCTTCCACATCCTGAAGTAGGGCTTATAATACCGCAGAGCATACGGATGGTAGTCGATTTTCCCGCACCATTCGGACCAAGAAAGCCGAAAATGTCCCCTTGCTTGACAGAGAATGAAATTTGGTCCACGGCAGTAAATTGGCCGAACCTCTTTTTTAAATCCTTCACGTAAACAGCCTCAGAATCGGAACGTATCATGCAAAAGCTCCTTATCTACCTTTCTTATACGATCGATTATTGCTTCTTCAAGACTGGAAAAGTGGGATTGAATGCAGCCAGGGCTTGCTGTTGTAATAATATGGGATTGATGCATAAGGGCCAGAAGATCACATTTTTTTCCCTCATCCAGATAGGCAGTTGAAATAAGAATGGTCATGCCTTCCTGTTTCATGTCCGTAAGGATATTCCAAAACTCCTGTCGGGATACAGGATCAACACCATTGGTAGGCTCATCCAAAATGAGAATCCTTGGTTCATGAACCAAAACACATGCCAAACCCAGTTTTTGCTTCATACCGCCGGAGAGCTCACCCGCCAGTCTTTCAGTAAACGGTGAAAGGTTGGAAAAACCCAGATAGCGTTCCCTTCTCCTGATTCTTTCGGACCCAGGGATACCGAAAACATCCATAAAAAAATCCAGATTCTCGCCAACCGTGAGATCCTGGTAAAGCCCAAAACGTTGTGGCATATATCCTATTAAAGGCTTTATCTTTCTCCTTTGAGCCATAACATCCAGTCCATCTATGAGAATTCTCCCCGAAGAAGGCCTGACCATAGTTGCTATCATTCGAAGCAGCGTTGATTTTCCCGCTCCATCAGAACCTATCAGACCGAATATGCCGCCCTCTGGCACATGGAGCGAAACATTCTTGACAGCATCAATGATACCAAAGCTCTTAGAGACCTCATTGACTTGAATAAGTGAGGCATTGGAAGGTGTATCAGGTTTCATATCTTTGGGAAAGGCATTATCGTAAGCAGGCATCGGCAGGCATTCCCGGCTTCAATTCAAGGTCTGGATTTGGAATACATACCTTGACAAGATAGACAAGTTTTACCCTTTCTTTCTGGGTCTGGATCATCTTTGGCGTGAATTCCCCTTCAGGTGAGATAAATGATACTGTTCCCTCATATGTCTTATCAGGAAAGGTATCAACCTTTACATCAACTAACTGGCCCGGCTTAACCTTGCCTATTTCGGTTTCTCCAACGAATATTTTCAGCTCAACGGATGAAAGATCTGACAGAGATATCACCTCGCGTCCAGGTAATACTACTTCTCCGGTCTCCACATTCCGGCTGCTTATTATCCCATCAAAGGGCGCTCGTAATTGCGTATATCTCAGTTGTATTTCAGCCATTTTAAGGGATGATTTGGCCACTTTAACCTGAGAGGCAGCCGCCTCAACGTCTTTTTCTGCTGCTTCGATTTTCTTCAAATTATTTTTTGCCTGCCTTAGAACAGCCTTTCCTTCGGCAAGACGGGCTCGTGCGGTTTGAATGGTTTCCTTTCTGACCCCCTCAAGCAGCATATCAAAGGTTTCCTTAGCCTTTTCAAACTCTTTTAGAGCAGTTTCGTATTTTAATTTTACCCTTTCCCATTCACTTTTCGAAACAAGCTGCTTTGCAACAAGGTTATCATACCGTTCCTTGTTTCTCTTTGCCTCTTCCATTACATCTTTGGCAGTTAAAAATGCTAGTTTTCCCCGCTCTATCTCCTGGCCCCGATAACCGGCCTCCAGCTCACGTAATTGTGAGCTGAGCACAGCCACGCCGGCCTCAGCCCTTTTAACCTCATTTGGAAGCGTCTTTTTGTAGAGCTCCAAAACTAATTCCAGCCTTTGTACATTTTTTACTGAATTCTCCAAACGTGCCTGCGCCTCTTCATGTCGTGCCTTGTATTCAGATTCTTCAAGATATGCCAAGAGCTGATCTCTTCTAACAAATTGCCCCTCATCTGCCAAAACTTCAACAATTCGGCCGCTTACCTGAAAGCCCAGCTCCGCCTGTTTTGCCTCAATGGTACCGGAGTAGTATAACTCCTTCATCTGCAGGTTTCGCTGGCCATTGTATACAAGGAGGCCAACGCCAAAAAGCAGGCAAAAGAATAGTATCGCGACAATTTTCTTCTTCAAACGTATACCCCCTAGAATGGGATTGTATACCACTTCACGGAGTTATAATGCAATATGAAATATGCTTCAGCACCAGAGGACCTCTTCGATATCAGGCTACAATTACGTAATCAAAGTATGTTTTTCCAGTTGCGTATAATTGATAATCCTTTCAACAAGCATATCTCGATTCTGTGCTGATATACGAATCAAGTGAACATCCCTCCGTTCTCTTATCTGCTGAATAAAGTGATCTCCCTTGAGGGCAATTGATCCAAGTATCCAATGTGGCATATTCAACACGCTTATCAGAGTATCCCTAAATAATAAAGAAAAGCGCTCCATTCTGCCAATCTCGTCAATCACGATTGTTTCATCTTTTCCTGCAGGTACTATTGCTGGAACTGCAATAGAATCTATATCATTGAGATTCACCCCATATTTCCCTACCCTCCATTGGCTTTTACAATTTTCATGTGCCAGGACGCCTTTCCTTCCATCCAGCGTAGTTATGGAAAACCCTACCCTTCTCCTCTCTCTTTCTCTTTGATCTCCCTGGTAAAAAAGCCACTTACAGGCCCCTCTATTCTACTAACAACCTTTTCTATTAAGGTTGATTTTCCGTATCCAGGCGGGCCTGTAACAAGGATGTTATTTTCTTTCATTGTAAAAAGTATTGCAGAACTCATATTTTATTAAAGAGGGTCGAATAGGTAAGGTACAAAACTGTTGGCAGGGATATGCAATCATCCTTCTGCATGTCAGCTGCTGTCTGTGCATGGTAATTCTCTTTTTAGCTACATCTCTCACGTTCCTGCAACCACTCTATGAGCAGGCAAAATAATCAAAAAGTTGGAGAAATTATACATCATCAATAAGGCATGCTTATTATATACTAAAAAATATTCTACGCTTATCAAGCCCTATATTGTAAGATAATACTATACCTTGGAAACTATTGTATCAATGCATATATCTTTGCTTTTTAAGCCACTCGGTAATAAGATCATCCAATGTAATATATGCCAGCGGAGGTGTAAAATAGCTCTGGAGGAAAAAGGGTTCTGTAAAACGAGAAAAAATATAGACGGAGAGCTTTATTCCTTGACCTATGGAAAGGTTTCCTCACTCCAGGAGACCTTTGCATAGCCCCTCTTGACCTAAAGACGATGGGCTTTTTTTCAGTTCCCTCCGGGGCGTAGGCCCTCCCTTCCGGGGCGGAGTCCCCTCCGGGCCGGAGTCCCCTCCAGGACGGAGTCGGGCCGGAGGCCGAGGCTCCCGGGTTGGTCTTTTCAGCACCCTTCTCTCCGAGCGGGAGGCTCTCCCTTCCGGGACAGAGTCCCCTCCAGGACGGAGTCGAGCCGGAAGCCACCAGTCACTTCAAAAAAGTCCATCGTCTTTTTGAGGATGATGAAAATCGCCGGGTTTTTCAAAGTCTCGGTTCATACCTGCAAATCAGGGCGGGCTTGAGCCTGACAATCCAGATAGTTATAAAAAATTTTTTTATTTTTTTGCTTGACTTTCAGTAAAGTTTACAGTATCTATGTCAATAAAACTATAAATTTTACTATAAATGGAGGAGTTGTGAAACTAACAGAAAAGCAAAAGGCATTTTTGGAATATATCTCCCACTATATGAAAGACTGGGGACAATCTCCTAGTTTTCAAGAGATATGCTCCCATTTTGGCTTCACCTCTTACAATACGGTTACTACTTATCTCAAAACCCTGGAATGGAAGGGGTATGTCCGTCTTCCTAATAAAAAGAATCAAAAGCGAGCTATTGAGATAATTAGCCCTGTGGAAACCAGACGGCTCGAATTTCCCCTGCTGGGAAGGGTGGCAGCAGGAAAACCTATCGAAGCAGTAGAAGAGGTAGATGCTATTGAAGTCCCCCCATCCATGACTGGACAAGGAGACCATTTTGTCCTTCAGGTCAAAGGAAACTCCATGAAGGAGGATGGGATACTGGATGGAGATTTCATCGTAGTGAGAAAACAGCCGACGGCTGAAAATGGCCAAACCGTGGTGGCGTTGATCAACAATGAGGCCACCGTTAAGAAATATTATAAGCAAAAAAATTATGTGGAACTTCGCCCCTCCCATACAGGTATGGAACCTATTTTCGTCAAAGAGGGAGATCTCCAGATTGAAGGAAGGGTTGTGGGGGTTATGAGGCATTATAAATGAGAAAGGTGCAAGGCTTAGGGTGCAAGGCGTAGGGCACAAGGCGTAAATTGAAAGGAGATAAGATATGGGAAACTTTCAAGAACTTAAAGTTTGGCAACGGGGTAAGGAACTTGCTGCGACGCTTTACAAAATCACTGGGCAAGGGGCATTTGACAAGGATTGGGGTCTAAGAGACCAGATCCGGCGGGCCGTTATTTCCATTCCAAGCAACATTGCAGAAGGCGATGAACTGGATACAGACCGGCAGGCTGTCAGATATTTTTACACAGCAAAAGGTTCCTCTGCGGAAGTTCTTATGCAGGCCATTATAGCTTATGAAATCGGCTACTTGATAAAAGAGCATTTTTATCACGTCAAAAAGGAATGCCAGGCTATTTCAGCTATGCTCACAAAGCTCATTCAGACCAGATCAGTAAACACCGGAAAAAAAGATTTGTCCTTGTAACTGTACGCATGGATGCAAGGGTGAAGTGCAAGTCCTACGTGCAAATGGCGTCAGATGTTTTCACCTTGGGCCTTGCACCTTGGGCCTTGCGCCGTCAACGGGAGTTACATCGTGTATCGTAATATCATTCACATCCACATTCCATCATTTCCCATCGCAGTAGCGAGGGTATCCCAGCCAGAACTTAGGGGGCGCCCTGTGGCCATGGCCCCTTATTCAGAACGGGCATCTATCCTCTCGGTCTCACCAGAGGCTCGCAAGGAAGGTATTTTCAAGGGCATGCCTCTCAGAAAGGCTATAAAGCTCTGTCCTGGTCTGACCGTCTTATCCCCCAACCAGAATCTTGCCGGAAAGGCCTTCAAGGCCTTGACCAAAACAGCAGCGCATTATACACCCATCTGGGAACCCCTCCCATCAGGACATATCTATCTTGATGTCACAGGAACAGATCGTCTCTGGGGAAGGGCAAAAGATACGGCAAACCGTCTCAGGCATGAGATCAAGGAGCATCTAAATCTTTCGGGAGTAGCGGGTGTGGCAGGGAACAAGATGGTCTCCAGCATCGCCTCAAAAATCGGCTCATCCGAGGGGGTACTGGATGTGGATCCCGGTAAGGAATTCTCCTTTATAGCCCCCTTGCAGACAAGTTTTCTGCCCGGCATAGGTCATGCCCGCAGAAAAATCCTTCTTGAAGAGCTAAACATCACCATAGTTCGTGAAATAGCAATTCTCGACATGGATACTCTGAGGCTTATCTTTGGCAGGCAGGCCTCTGTAATTCATCAACAGGCCCTCGGCATAGATCCAACACCAGTGTATCCTCCTCGCATGGAGCCCACGATAGCCGAAGAGATTATCCTTTCCCGGGATGAAAACAACGACGAGAAGCTGATGGGAATTCTTTACAGGTTGGTGGAAAAATGCTCGCATCAGATCCTGGATAAGGCATTGTTTCCCCACAAGGCAGGACTGGCCTTTCGGCATACAGACTGTAAAGAGATTATATGCCGGATTAATCTGCCCCATGTGAGCTTCTGGAATCTTGATCTTTACAGGCCTCTGGAGAAGATCTTCTTGAAGACATATCAGCGCCGGGTCAGGATCAAGTTCATGAGGGTATGGTTTCAGGACTTCTCCCCTCCCCCTTCACAGCTCTCACTTTTTCCTGTAAGGTCCCCTCTCTCGGAGAAAAAGACCTTGGCAACGCAGGCATTGCACCGCATTAGAGCGAGGTATGGGGAGGAAGTGATCAAGTACGGTAGACAGTCTGGTACCATTTTTTATCTCTCACAGAGCGCACGGAGGCACAGAATATCAAGAAGGATTGCTAATATGCCTGCTTCGCAGGGTTCAATCCCCACGCTGGGATGGTAAGCAATTGAGACCTTTGAAAAACCCGGCGATTTTCACCATCCCCAAAAAGACAATGGACTTTTTTGAAGTGACTGGTGGAAGGGTGCTGTCTTTTCGTAGCGTATCAGTGGGGGAACCCCCAGGCCCCGATTTATCGGGGCAATGCGGAGGGCTTCCGGCTCGGAGAGCCTCCCGCTCGGAGAGGGCAAAACTCCCCCATGGATACGTTGCTGAAAAGACCAACCCGGGAGCCTTGGAACTGAAAAAAAGCCCATCGTCTTTAGATCAAGAGGGGTTATGCAAAGGTCTCCAATTACATCTTTTAATAGGTCCCCCGTGTACTTTGAGGGCTCGAGCGAATGAAATGAGTGGGCGAGATACTACCACAAACTCATTTATCCATCTCAATATCCATTCCCATTACTCCAAAGGCTGGGGTATGGGCTCTATTGAAGAACTCTGCCGCTCCGCCAAGCAGCAGGGTATGAATAGGCTCGCCCTGACCGATACCAACGGATTGTATGGGCTCCTCTATTTTATCCAAATGGCCAGAGAGATGGATATTAAACCTGTTATAGGCAGTGAACTTACAACTGATGAGCACCGGGCTATTCTGTTAGTACGAAACCATGAGGGATATGCCAATCTCTGCCAAATCATCTCAGACCGTCACTGCCATCAGGATTTTAACTTAATCAAATCCCTGAAGGAGAGACGTGGTGGGCTTATCGTACTCTCCGACGACTTCGGCCTGCTCGAGGCCCTTAAAAGAGATTCAAAAGTGGACCTCTTTGTGGAGATGTCTCCGGGCTACAATATGGCAAGCTGCTATGCCTTTTCCCGTATAAGGGGCATTCCTCCCGTGGCCACCAACCGGGTCTATCTGATCAAGGCGGACCAATTTCCGCTTCACCGGATTCTTCGGGCCGTGGCTTTGAACAGCAAACTCTCCCGCCTTCGATATAAGGACACCTGCAGAGAGCACAATTTTTTGAATGCCCCTCAATCTATGATCGACCAGTTTCCCCATGCCCCCCTGGCGATCCGTAACACAATTGAGGTAGCCGAAAGGTGTCTCACAAGCTGGAATTTTGACCGCATCATATTTCCACGCTTTGAGCAGATGACGGATCCAGAGGCCTATGAGACTCTCTACCGGGCTACCCTTGAGGGTTGCAAATGGCGGTACGGAGAACTTACCCAGGAAATCAGGGAACGAATAGCCTATGAAATGAAGATCATCAAGGAGAAAAAGTTCGCCCACTATTTTCTGGTGGTAGCCGATATTACCAAACGGGCACCTCGATCGTGCGGCCGTGGAAGCGCCGCTGCATCCATCGTCTCTTATGCCTTGGGGATCACCCATGTAGATCCCATGCGACATCACCTGTTTTTTGAGCGGTTTCTCAACCCGAAACGAATGGATCCCCCCGACATAGATATAGACTTTGCATGGGATGAGCGGGATGGGGTCATCGACTATGTGTTCGCTAGGTACGGAAAGCAAAGGACCGCCATGGTGGCAAACCATAACACCTATGGAGCCAGGTCCGCTATCAGGGAAGTTGCAAAGGTCTTCGGCCTCACCGAGGCAGAAATCAGCCGGGTGACCAGCAAGATCGGTTTTGGCTGGCGCCTGAAAGATACCTGGCCCAAATTGGCCAAGCATCCCAAAATGAAAGGAATTGATTTCAAGAAGCCCTGGAATGATATTTTACATGCCGCACTCCAGCTTGAAGACCACCTCAATCACCTCTCAGTCCACTGTGGTGGCATGGTAATCGTGCCCGATGAGATTCGACGTTACTGCCCGGTGGAAATATCCGCAAGCGGGGTGCAGGTGCTTCAGTGGGAAAAGGATTCGGTAGAGGAAGCAGGGCTTGTTAAGATAGATATCCTTGGCAACCGGAGTCTTGCAGTCATTCGGGATACCCTTGACCTGGTCGAGAGGAATTATGGCAAACAAATCGATTACACCAGCTGGAACCCTATCAATGACCCCAAAACAATAGCGGTTTTCTATCAAGGCGCTACCTTTGGCGTCTTCTATTTTGAGAGCCCCGCCACCCGGCAGGTGTTAAAAAAAGTCAGCTCGGGATTTAGCTTTGAAGAATACGCAAAACTGGACCACTTTCAGCTCAATGTGGTAGTCAGCTCTATTATTAGACCAGCCTCAAACCAGAGTATCAGAACATGGGTATCCAGGCTCCACGGTGAGCCATGGAAGAATCCTCACCCTCTCTTGAATCCGGTTTTGGAGGAAACGCTCGGGATCATGGTCTTTCAGGAACAGGTGAGTCAGGCAGCCATGTATCTTGCCGGATTTGATCCTGCAGAGGCAGATATCCTGAGGAAGGCAGTCAATAAAAAGGATAGAGAAAAGCGGTTCCGTGACTTTCATACCCGATTTATTCAGGGGGCATGCGAGCGGGGTGTGAGCACGAAGGTGACAGAGAGGGTCTGGGATATGATTGTGGGCTTTGACGGCTACAGCTTTTGCAAACCTCACTCGGCCAGCTATACTCTGGTGGCTTACAAATCCGCCTATCTTAAAGCCCACTATCCGGCCGAGTTTATGGCATCCGTCATCTCCAATAGCGGAGGCTATTATTCTACATTTGGATATCTCTCAGAAGCAAAACGGATAGGGCTCACAATCCTGGGTCCTGACATCAATCAAAGCGATATTAAATATACCGGAAGAAACAGGGAAATCCGGATCGGCCTGATGCAGATAAGATCCCTCTCCCAGGAAGGACGAAAGTCCATCATTCATGAGCGCTCCAAAAACGGACCATTTACTACCTTTGAAAATTTCCTGCTCAGGGTCGGCCACCATGTTCATCTCCAGGATGTACGGATTTTGGTTAAGGCAGGCTGCTTTGATAGTATCGCTCACGGCCTCACAAGGCCTTCCCTCATGTGGCAGACCCTTCGATTCTACAGAGGCAATTACCAAGAAAAAAATCTCCCTGCCCTCTTCCCCACACCTACCTCCCAGCTCCCCATAAAACAATCTCCCTACCCAAAACAACTCATGCTGCGGCATGAACTAGATACCCTGGGATTTTACCTCTCGCGCCATCCTCTCGAGCGATACCAGCGTATTTTGAAAGACTTACATTTTATCAGAGCCAAGGACCTCCAGGCATATGTCGGAAAGAAGGTAACAGTCATCGGTTTGCTGGTTACAGGGAAGACGGTGTATACTAAAAATAGAGAACCTATGAAGTTCGTCTCTTTCGAGGATACCACCGGGCTCTATGAAACGGTGTTCTTTCCCAAAGCATATAATCAATTCTGCTACATGCTGAATGAGATGCACCCCTATATCCTCAAAGGGAAGGTAGAGGAAGATTTCGGGTCTGTGAGCCTGACCGTCAATTGGATCGGATTTCTGGATAG
>JAWOBA010000008.1:0-7115 GCA_046498285.1 Desulfatiglandales bacterium
TCAATAAGGGTTCGATAGAATTCTTCAGGATTATTGAAAGGAGTTTCCATGAGATCTTTGCATAGCCCCTATTAATCTAAAGATGATGGGCTTTTTTTCAGTTCCCTCCGGGCCGGAGGCCGAGGCTCTCGGGCTGGTCTTTTCAGCACCCTTCTCTCCGAGCGGGAGGCTCTACCTTCCGGGGCGGAGTCCCCTCCAGGACGGAGTCGAGCCGGAGGCCACCAGTCACTTCAAAAAAGTCCATCGTCTTTTTGAGGATGGTGAAAATCGCCAGGTTTTTCAAAGGTCTCTTCCATTAATAAGAACTCTTTTTTCATAGCCAATAGCACAGCAAAATTATGCTTACGTGTCAAGGAGAAAGTCGTCGCTTGTCATTTACAAATCAAAAGTGAACTACTCAGTGACCGGAATCTAAGGCCAAAAGGAGGTCTTAGGTTGTGGAACAGCTGCACAAGAGATGCACTGATAGTCAGGTCAGAGAGCTCATAGAACACTACCTGAGGGAAGAGATTGAAAAAGACTATATCCAAGAGTCCCGGGCATTGGAAAAACGAGGTTCTTCACTCTCATCCATGCGTATCGACAGGATCCTCATGAGTTCTCGATTCAGTATCAAAGAAAGACCAAACCAGAACAATCCCCCAGACTGTTGAAGACAACATACTCAGAGAGCTCCAGGCCGAAAAGGATATGATAGCAAACCCTGCCATACCGGTACGATACTACAACTAAAACTACATCAGAGATCTCCTGGAGACAACGTAGGACCAGAAAGTCTCAGTGACTGCGGTGATTGACAGGCCAAGAAGCACGGTTTCTAAATGAAGAGGAAGTTGAAAACCAATCCTCATAACCGTGAGGTGCTCACCAACTACGTGGGGAAGATCATCTAGTATGACTCCTCCCACCACCTCTTCTCACTCCCGGCTAAGGAGAAGTGGCCCCATCATAAGTTGTTTTGGAAGCAAGGTCCCCAATTTCAAGAGATCCAAGACTTTCAATAAAAGTATCTTTGTCTTGATTGTCTCTAAATATATTTCGGCGTTCAATCCCTCTTATCATAGTATGGTGCAAGACGCCCGGAGTGTCTGCTATACCTTGGCAGGGCATAAGGGAATACTATCCATGTATAAGGAAATCTTTCAGTGTATTATTTCATGGATGTCCCAGGTCTTACGGGTTCATTTCGTATTCGCCGTTGAGGGCAAATACGTACTTTTCCCAGACCCTGTTGTGCTGTTCCGGATCAGCAACCGGCTTAATGAGCATGATCTCTTTGCAGAAGGCTCGCTGTTCGTCCCTGGTGTTGTGATTGCAGTAGATCTGCAATGCGAAGAGGGAAAAGTCGCGCGCCATGAAGTCGAAGATCTGGTTCAATATGTCGGGGTGTATGTTGTCGAACTTTACCTGTTCGAGAATGAGCTGTCCATAGACCACGATGGAGAACATCTCGCCCAGCGGCAGTGAGAAGGAGGAGTCCATATCCTGCATCTTGTCCGGACCGGCCTTTTCCAGCATCTCCTTGAAGATCTCGATCTGAGAGATGAAGGTAGCCACGTTGGGCAGACCCCTGTTGGCATGGAAAATAGGCTTGTAGTCGTGGAATTGAACCGATCCCAGACCCCTGGTTGGTCCCTGGTTGAACAGGAACATGTCGTCGTTCAATGAGAAGTCCGGCTCTGTGGGTGTGTACTCAACAGGATTGAAGAAATAGTTCTTCATGAACTTGCGTATAAGCTGTATGTTGACGTGGACCGTGCCTTCGAGTTTGGACGGGCCCCTGATGTCGGCTGTGGCCATCTGGAAGTAGGTGTCCTTTTCAAATCCCTTGGCTGCGACCACGTCCCAGAGCAGGTTGATCACGTCTTCCGCCTGCAGAGTAACCTTCATCTTGCTCGTGGGATTGTAGAGGAGGTAACGGCGGTCGTTGGCATTGGCGCCTCTGAAGTAGTCGGTGGCGCGGCGCTGGTAGGCCTTCATGGCAACCAGCCTCAGCCAGGCATCCATGAAGTTTTTGCGCACATGCGGCATGTCGGTTACGCGCATACCGTAGAGGATGCGGTTGGAAGCATGGGTGATTGCCTCGTAGAAGCAGTGCTCGGCAACACCGAGAGAGGCCGGACCAATATTGAATTTCCCTATATTCACGGTGTTGAGTGCCGAATCCCAAGCATGGGGACCCCGGGATAGGATATCGTTATCCGTGATGGGGTAGTCGTGAAGCGCGAAGTTGGCCACATACTCCTGATGGGAAATGATATTCTTCTTCAGCTCATAGGCCTTGTTATGATAGCTGGTCACAAAGAACGTGTAATCATCCGTGTCATCTTTTACCTTCCCCAGGGTGGAAACCATCTCTGCCTCGTTTCCATTGCCGATGTAGTATTTCTCACCGTTTGCCACCCAGGTGCCGTCTTCCTTGGGAGTCAGTGCGGTCTCTGTGGAGTAGATGTCTGCGCCGTGCTTGCGTTCGGACAGGCCGAAGGCGAAGATGGCCCCTTCTTTCAGGAGCTTGGCGGCCTTGCGTTTTGCCTTCTCGTTTGGACTCATCCAGATGGGACCCAATCCGAGAATGGTCACCTGGAAACAGTACCAGTATCCCAGCCCATAAAAGGCAAGGAGCTCGCTATACTCGCTGTTGCGTGCTGTATCCCAGCGGCAGTCGGGATCTCCATCTGCGTATTCTTTTGGTGTTAGCAGCTTTGCAAATATCTGCTCTTTGCCGATGAAATCGACGAATTCTTTATACCAGACCTTTTTGTTGTAGTCGTCGAGAAGCCTTTCCTTTCCCATCTTCTCAAAAAATGCAATGGTCTTGTCCATGATTACACGAGAACCCTCATCTGACATGAGACTTTGATATTTCTTAGGTTGGATCAAAAAACTCATCCCACTCTCCTTTTATAAGATATCTTCAAGGTGTTAACGCATGGAGCTTTCTATCCGCATACTTGCATCAGCTGTTACAAGACGTTTTACTATACATGATTGTGTCCCAAAAAGTAATATTTTTTGTGAAATGATTGTTGACGGTTCTTTTAGAAAAAGCTTCTTTTTGCCGGAAGGCTGGTCCATTTTTGCGGATCTTGTAAGTGGAACGTACACAATGGTGATATGGTGGTTGCTATTTCAATAATTTATGAACAATAGGGGAGGGTGAGAAAGCTTTACCGATTTCAGCTCAAATTTTATCCGCCGTCTTTGTGGCGGGTTCTTCTCTCCCGTGACGCCGGCAAAGCCCTTGATTTAGTGCCTCAAGGAGCGTTAAGCAATTTCTGCATGAGCGTACCCTACGATTCACAGCAAACTTTATACTCTAATTAACTTTGTCTTACAACTAATATGAAAATGTGTCCCGGAATCACAATCAATCCATTATGCGGGCTGAAGTGTCTATGAAAAACGAATTCGGTTCTTCTTCTGTTGGGGTTCTTGGGCTTCGCAAGGTGAATATGTGACGATCCTGTCCTATCCCTGTCCAATGACCTCTATCACCTTTTGGGAGAGCTTTTCGAGGTTAAAGGGCTTTTGAATAAACCCATTGCATCCCTGGTCTAAAATGCTTTGGGCCTTACCGTTTAGGCTGTATCCGCTGGAAAGAAGAACCTTTATCCCGGGATTGATTTGTTTCAACCGGTCATAGGTCTTGCCACCGTCAATATTGGGCATGACCATATCCAGTATGACCATGTCAATATCGTCTTGTTGGCTGCGGTAGATCTCCACGGCTTCCTCCCCGCTTCCGGCGATTAACACCTTATAGCCCAGTTTCTGAAGCATTTCCTCTCCAACTTTCAATATAAGCTTCTCATCGTCCACAAGAAGTATCGTTCCTGTGCCTTTTATGATCTCTTCGGACCTGTCCTTTTTCTCCACCTGTTTTTTGTCAGAGGCTGGCAGATAAATAGTGAAGGTCGATCCCTGACCTTTCTCGCTGTACACGTTGATAATCCCGTTATGGTTTTTGATGATTCCGTAGGTCGAAGCTAGGCCGAGGCCGGTTCCCAATCCCATTGCCTTCGTGGTAAAAAAAGGATCGAATATCCGCTGTCGGGTGGCTTCATCCATGCCCGTTCCCGTATCCGTGACAGATATCTTCACATATCGTCCAGGGCATACCTCAAAGGGCTTCACATACTTTTTGTCCAGTACTATATTCTCGGTCTGAAGGTATATGTCCCCTCCGTCGGGCATGGCGTGCCAGGCATTGATAAACAGGTTCAACAGCACCTGTTCAATCTGTCTCCGTTCCACTTCAACCATCCAGATCCCTTCCTGGTGCTTTTTGTGAATGACGACATCCTTTCTCGTGCGTCCGAACATGTCTGCGCTACGCCTGACCACTTCGTTCAGATCTGTTGCTACAACTTCATACTTTCCGCCCCGGGCGAAACCTAACAGCTGCCCGGTCAGGTCGGTGGCACTGCGAACATAATCGTTGATCCCTTTGAGGTGTTCCGATTGGATAGGAGTAGTGTCCGGATCGTTCATCATCAAGGAGGTCCGACCCTGTATCCCCATGAGCAGGTTATTGAAGTCATGGGCAATGCCGCCCGCCAGGGTCCCGATGGCTTCCAGCTTTTGAGCTCTCAAGAGCTGGGCCTGAAGCCTTTCTTTTTCTTCCTGGGCGCTCTTCTTTATGGTGATGTCCGAAACGATCCCCTGATAGTGGGTAATTTGACCGTTTTCATCCCTTCGGATATAGGTGTTGTCCTCCACCCACTTCAAGTCGCCCTTCTGGGTCACAATCCGGTACGGCTGGTGGGTGAATGCTTCCCGCTCTTGATTCTGGCTTGAGTTGGCCACCTCCTGGGTAAAACGATTCAAATCTTTGGGATATACCACCTGCTGGTACCCGACCTTGCCGGAAATGAATTCCTCCGCCGAATAACCGAATAATGCCTGCACATTGTCCGATACGAATTCCACGGGCCATCCCACCTCGTTTTTCCAGAGAAAGGCCACTATCGGACTCCTGTTGATGATATTATAGGCTTCCCTGAGGGAGGCTTCTGCCTGCTTCCTTTCGGTAATATCCAGGGTGACCTCAATCCCGCCTATGATTTCATTTTTTTCGTTGCGCACCGGATACCCCCGGATAAACCATACCCGCTCATCCGGCATGGTTTTTTCTATCTTTTGGGACTTCCCGGTCTCTATGGCTTTTTGAACCGGGCAATCAGGACAGGGTTTATCCAGCTTCGGCCAGATTTCATAACAGTATCGCCCTATGATTTCTTCCTGGGTCAGCCCTGCGGCCTCGCACGCGGCCTGGTTTGCCCAGAGTATCCTCATTTCCGGATCTTCATGAATCACAAGCTCCCTGACGCTTCCCAGTACCGTTTTTCTCTCTTCCTCGGCCGCCCTGTGGGCCTTTTCGATTTCTTTGCGCTCCTCAATCTCATTTTTCAGCCTCTCGTTGGCCCCCTTCAGTTCTGCCGTTCTCTCAGCCACCCTTAATTCAAGCTCTTTACGGGTTTTACGAAGTTCCTCTTCAACCTGTCGGCGCTCTTGTATCTCGAATTGGAGACCGCGCCTTTCCTTCTTCATGTCTTCCTGGTATCTCTGCCTGGTCGCCTCGAAAAAATAAGCCATCAACACCAGAAGAATGTAGGTGATGCTGAACCTCAGCTTGACCTCGGCTGCATAGGGAAATGTCCCGAAGATCGTGTGGGGATCGGTGAACAGGACCCATGACAGGAAAAATGTCAGGCTACTCCAAATAAGTCCTTCCCGCTTTCCGAGCAAGAAGAACGCAGCGAGAGGGAAAACAAGCATCCACAGTATCCTCGCCCCCTGCGTTCCTCCGACAATAATCAAAAAGAGGAAATAGCCCCCTAAAAGGATGACAGTGACCCTGAACACCACGGAAGTTTTCTTGAGATATCTCAATAGAATCAGGCTGACGGCCTGTATGGATCCCACAAACAGCAGGAGCACGGCCCGCCAGGTATTGCCTTGAGAAAAATGACTGATGGAGAAAGGGAAGAGGGTCAGGACACCTATGAAAAGGAAAAAAGCTAAAACCGCACTTCTTCGGGCTTGTTCGAGATCCATTTCAGGAGCTCGAACATAGCTGTAGATGAATCCGGATATCGCTTTAAAGACAGGTATGATACCTTTCTTTAAGGTTTTCATGCATGGAACCCCCTGTTACGCGGACGATACATATGGTCCTTTTCGTGGGGTACGGGCGATCTGCGCCCTCATAATTACCCGAAATAAAGGTTTCTGTCTATTACTTCGTTTTGATTTGATAAGAACTTCTGTTTTTAGACTCTAACTATACGAGATTCGGCTTTGTGTGTCAAACCAGAATCCACCTCCTGATGCTGTGGGCCTAATACACACATGCCTCTTACTGCAATATCATTTTGAAATCCATCTTTCCAGAAAAACGTCTGCGGACATTGCAGATAATGTAATTTCAACGATTACCTCTGCAGATTTCAAGATGCGTCTAACAATTGTGCTTCTTCTCTGACTACCCCATAATTGTATTGCCGCTAAGGAAAGCTGCTCTTGTACTTAAGAAGGTGTGGAATTAATTTGCACTTTAGAAGTCGCGGTAACTTACCAAGATATGCAGATCTATTCTGCCTTTCAATCCCTTAATTATTCTTCATATCACAGGTTTCACTTTTTGTGTGATCCCTCTATATCAAAGGCTTTGGTGAGGCTGCTATCCAGAGCTAGATATCGACCCCTTCCGCTTAGCATTTATGCACGCTCTGCGGGAAGGTCTCCAATATGAATTTCTTTCATTTTCTCGGCCCAAAGAACTTGCAGCCTTTAACCCAGATTATGCAGTAGGCATCGTCACGAGGGTTGAAAAACCTCAGCGAAACGAGAAGTTGGAACGATTATGCGCCGAAGGCATATTGGTACATATGTTGAGAAGCAAAATCGTGAAAGGAGCGTTGCAGCAAGGTTTTTCAGGCCGCAGTAGGTGGCTATTGCATAATCTGGGTTTAATCACCATTTCTTTCGGAATCACCTTGCTCTAGCCTTTGCCGTGCTTTTCAAACCAGGTGCATCTTCTGAAAAAGGAAGTGCCGGTGAGATCATTATATTTACAATCCCAATAGTTTCTCTGATTCGCGTTATTATCAAAA
>JAWOBA010000036.1:0-3431 GCA_046498285.1 Desulfatiglandales bacterium
TTACCAATTTACGAAAGAAATCTGAAGGAGGCTTTACACTTATCGAGCTCATGATCGTGATCGCGATCATCGGCATCCTGGCTGCCATTGCCATCCCGCAGTTCTCGGCGTACAGGCAGCGCTCGTATAATTCCGCAGCCCAAGCGGATCTCAGAAACGCTGCCACAGCGCAGGAAGCCTACTTTGTGGACTGGTCAACTTATTGCGACGATGAGACAGTGCTTCAGCAGACCGACTATGGATTCTTTTTGTCAGAGGTTGGTGGCAAAACGGTAACCTTTGAAGTTGTTAATGCTGATAATGAAACGTATGAAATGGAAGCTTTTCATGAGTCCGGTAGTGAGTCCTATACAATCACTGGCCCTGGTGGTTCAATAGACAAGAAATAAAAACTAAATTAAAGAGCTCAAAGGCGGGGAGAGGATGGTTCTCTTCCGGCCTTTAGTTTTTTGGGCCTTGCTGCAGGAGAGCTTATTTTTGGCCAACCGCAATTTGCCTTTGTAGTCTTCCCCTCCAAGTAATAATCCCCAGCCCGAAGTCGTGATCTTCATCGGCGTATATTCCGTGAATAGACATAAAAACTATTATGGATGAGCCCTATCAATTAATTCGCCCCATTCATTATGTTTGTCTTTTATTCGTTCGCATGCCTTTTTAAGGAGTGGTAATACAACCTCGCCAGCCGGTTTGAGGTCCCTGGAATGGTCCTTAGAAAGCATACTACCTACAATATCCTGTAACGCCTGGGTGGTGCGGATCAGCCCAAGGGCCTTTTGGGCATTATATTCCGCTCTGCTGCAATGACCTGCTCTTTGGTATAGTTCGGCCAAGTGGAGATAGAGATCTATGTCCGTGGGGGTGTTTTTCAAGGCCTCTTGAAATACTAGGACAGCTCTTCCAGCGCTGCCTTTCTGTTTATACGCTATGCCTATAAATCGCAGTGCTTTCAGGCGAAGCTCTTCTGCCCCCAATGCATTTTTCAGGTGAGGCATTGCACGATTAGGTTGTGACTCTCTCAGGTAATGAAGCCCGATATTCAAATTCGTTATAGGGTCGGCTGGGGAAATTTGATAAGCTTTCAAGGCATATTCGTGGGCAAGTTCATGTTGTTTTTGAATGTCAAAAAGCTGAGCAAGGGAATTATATGCTGGGATGGAGGAGGGCATAAGCCTTAACGTCTGCCTAAGGTGATGCTCGGCTCGATTATATTCTTTCAGGTCCGTTAGCAACTTACCAAGATTGTAGTGGGTCACAAAGGATTCGTTTATATTATGGGCCGGAGATTTTTTCAAAGCCGCCAAGTATAACTGAAAGGCTTTTTTCTGCTGGTGCTTATTATGGCAGTACCGACCTAAATTGTGATGAGTTCTATTTAGTTCAGGGGATTTTTTGAGTGCGTCGCTCCACAACGTGCCCTGAGTCTTCCAGTCAAGGTTCCTCAGGTGGGCTGCATGACCAAAACCTATCATGACCAGAGATACAAAAAAAACCAGACTATAGACCATTATCCTCTTGGCCTGGTATTTCTTGTTAAGAGCAATAAATCCAACTGTAAATGGCAGGAAAAACAGCATGGATGGTACGTAATTCCTATGTTCAAACATTATTTCAAGGGGAAAAATAGTTGACTCAATGATGTGATTCAAGAAAAAAAACAAAATGCAGAATGAAATAACCGGTTTTCTCTTCGCTGTATAAATAGCAATAATTATAAATATAAAAATAGCTATAAAAGAAAATAATGTTGAAATCGGATCAGTCAATGATTTGGATAGGTCAATAGAATGTGCTATGTTCAGTCTGTCAGTTAGAGGATAAAGTAGCAGGGAAATATAAAAAATAATAACACGAGGTTGTGTCAGCAGCCTTTCCTGGAGAGTGAACGGCCTAGTTTCATATCCTTTTAGGCATGAAAAAATACTGCCATCCTTGAAATAAAAATAGCCTAAACCAATAAACAAGGTAAACCCAACGACAACTAGAATAAGGCTAAAATTATTTCGAATAAAGGAGAAAGGGTCCCTTTGGATAAGTAGTGTTTCATACGCAAAAATCACCACTGGGAACATGGCGGCATTTTCTTTGGAACCCAAGGCAATCAAAAAGGAAATAAAACAAAGTCCAAATAACAGAAAAGCTTGTACAGGATTGCTGTTCGTCCTGGCTTTTAAATAGAGATACAGGCCAAGAATAAAAAACAGTCCAGCCAGAGATGCCATTCGCTGGACAATATAGGTAACTGCCTGGACCTGAACCGGGTTTATTGCCCAGAAGACCGTGGCCAGAAGGGCAAGGCCGTAGGAATCAGGGCCATATTTGTCTTTCAGTTTGGGAAGATTAAGAGAATGATATATAAAAAGGAAGAGGAAAACCGAGGAAAGCCAATGGATGATAAGGTTTACCAAATGATATCCGAGTACATCCTTTCCCCCGAAGTAGTAGTTAAAGGCGAAAGTTAGGCAAACAACAGGCCGGTAAGGAAAATCAGGGCTGTTTTGCCTTGAAAAAATGGCTTTCTTGATTCCTTGCCAGGTAAATGTATCTAAATGGAGGTTGGTATTGTTTATTATATTTGATTCATCATCGAATTGCCATGCGCAATCAAAAGAGTTTCCGTATATCAATAGAAGAAGGATTGCCAGTGACAAGACGGCAAACACCACCTTGCGGCAGTGTGAAATGGTATCCCTTTTGCAGTTGATGAGACGTATTTCTTCTTCTGTCAAGTTCATAAGCAAGCTCGGATTAGATGCGAATCTGTGGACGAATTGCTCAAGAAAGCCGAAGTAAAACTCATCAGGTGCGCCTTGTCAAGTGTGTTATAAGTGTGGCGAATTGAAACCCAAGGACAGGACAAAGATGCGCTTGTGAAAGAGGATGGAAACGGGTAACCTGGATTTTATGTAAAGGCTTCTCTCCGACTCCATGGAAGCCGAAACGGATAGTCATGGGTGGATTACCTTCCAAGGCAGCAAAGCTGACCACGGCATGGGCCGCTTTCTTATTGATACTGATTTTGGCTATCACTCTCCTGGCAGCCGTTCCCCCGGTAAGCAAAGACGCACTGGTTCACCACCTGGCGATACCCAAGATTTACCTTCGGCACGGCGGCATGGTGGAGCTTCCCTCCATGCCCTTTTCCTACTACCCCATGAACCTGAACATGTTATACGGGGTTGCCCTCTATTTTGGAAACGACATCCTGCCTAAATACATCCATTTCGCCTTTGCCCTGGCAATGGCCTGGTGCCTGTTCCTTTACCTGAAGAGGAGGATTTCCCCGGCCTACGGTGCGTTCGGCGCGGTGCTCTTCCTTTCTGTCCCTATCGTCGTTCAACTCTCCATCACGGCTTACATCGACCTGGGGGTGATTTTCTTCATCACCTGTTCGATCCTGTTGCTGTTCAAGTGGCTCGAGAAGGGAATGAGGT
>JAWOBA010000063.1:0-42546 GCA_046498285.1 Desulfatiglandales bacterium
CGAGGCTCCCGGGTTGGTCTTTTCAGCAACGTATCCATGGGGGAGTTTTGCCCCCTCCGCATTGCCCCGATAAATCGGGGCCTGCGGGTTCCCCCACTGATACGTTACGAAAAGACAGCACCCTTCTCTCCGAGCGGGAGGCTCTACGAGCCGGAAGCCACCAGTCACTTCAAAAAAGTCCATCGTCTTTTTGAGGATGGTGAAAATCGCCGGGTTTTTCAAAGGTCTCGGTTTTGAGAGCTTTACAGAACTCATATTTTCCTAAAGAGGGTCGATTTTTCTTCAGTTCCCTCCGGGGAGTAGGCCCCCCGGGCCGGAGGCCAAGGCTCCCGGGTTGGTTTTTTCAGCAGTCTATCCATGGAGGAGTCCGCCAGAGTCGGATAAATCTTGCCCCTCCGAGCGGGAGGCTTTACGAGCCGGAGGCCACCAGTCACTTCAGAAAAGTCCAACCTCTCTATTCGGAGTAAAGAAAATGGTCAGGTTTTGCAAAGCTTTAGGTTTCGTAGAAGGGACTTTTACTCGCTCATGATGCCCACATTTTGAGATCCATTAAATGTTTCGCTAAATGCCAAAAACTCGGCCTCAAGGCCTCAAACCAGCCCAGCATCGCTCTTGCTCAGGCGAGGCGGGCCGGCTGGAATTTAAACACTCAGCATTCCATGAATCACTTTCCAAAGGTGGCCAAAACTGCTCGCAAGTGATTTTTTACGATTTCATCAATTTTAGTCACCAAATATGCATGGCTCTCAATCCTCTATCTCCCGCCTTATCTTAAGAACCTTTCTAACTACCTCATCTGGATTTTTCCCAATAACTCGCACCATGGGTTCTTTGCCTACATCGCCCCTGTCAAAGATGATATCAGGGGTCTCACTATGCTTGAGCACTTCTTGTGTACCCCATTCCAGCGAGGAACCTTCCTGGCTTTTTATCTGGAGAGGCTCGTCTGCCCTGTCAAAACTGCGGACCTGCAAACCGACATGTTTGCAGATGTGTATAATTTGATCTGAGAATCGAATATTCATTGCAGATCGGAAATTGGGATCGTGTTTCATTACGGTAAGTATAATGCTTGCAATGTGCTGGGAGCTGCCGAACGCAGGGCCTGAAAAGGTAGCAATCGAGCCATTGAATTTTGTAATTCGACCAGGAAAGGCAGCTACATCCTCTGAGTTTTTGGCGCAGGGGAGGGCATATCCTAAGTTAGAATGAACTTCTGGAATAAGCGGCCCTATCTTTTTCTCTTGCAATGTCTTTAAGGCCTTAGTTAAATCCTGGATCACCTGAAATCGATCCATCTCATTAGCGATCATGGCATAGGGGTTTGTTGGGCCATGTCCTTTACCAAAGGGTAGAGAACACCTAATGGCAGATGTTATCAGTGCTTTAGCCCTTGCAATAGCTGTCTGAACGGTATTTCCCTTGGCAAGTTCTGTGGCGATTGCGGAGGCAAAGGTGCACCCAGTTCCATGAGTATTTTTCGTAGAGATACGCTGCACGGGATATTCATAAAATGCCTTTCCATCAAAAAGGAGATCGACAATGTCTCCTTTTTCCATATGCCCTCCCTTTATCAACACATTTCTGGCTCCTAGATTATAAATACGGCGAGCCCCCTCTTTCATTGTATTGAGATTGTTAACGTCAATGCCGGCAAGTACCGAGGCTTCAGGGAGATTTGGGGTTACCATAAGGGCGAGAGGAATCAGCTCTTCGCGCAGTGCCTTTCGGGCCTCTTTTTTAAGTAAAGAATCTCCGCTTTTTGCTACCATGACAGGGTCGACAATAACGCGCTCTATCTTATATTGTTTTATCTTATCCGCAACTAAACCGACCACTTCAGAACTTGAGAGCATGCCTGTTTTTACTGCATCTACACCAATATCTTCAACGACCGAGTCGATTTGTTTTTCTATAAAATCCAGTGGCAATTCAAGGATAGCCTGAACCCCAACTGTATTCTGTGCGGTTAGGGCTGTGATTACGCTCATACCATATCCACCCAGTACAGTTATGGTTTTTAAATCAGTTTGTATTCCTGCTCCTCCTCCGGAATCTGAGCCGGCAATCGTTAGAATTCTTTTCATAGCTACCCTCTTTTGTGATAAAAATTTTGATACTTACTATCTAGAACAATTATGTGTTAGAACAATTATGGTGGTAGTTTGAGTAATTTATTGTATGCTGATTATTTTATTTTCTTTCTGAATAACTGGATATGAAGAGCTGAAGGCAGGCATTGCAAAGGAAAAAAAGCCGTAATTCCTAGCTTAAGAATTACGGCTTCATATTTGTTTTGGTGCCGCTTTCCTACGTCGGAATTATCCGGACAGGTTCGAGGGGTCATTCCGCTCACCAAAGTGACATTCAACGTGGTGAGCTCAGAAATTCTCAGCCTATTAGCTCCCCCAGCTCTATACCCTCTAACTGAAATATAGCTAAATGTCAAGAAAAGTTTAGTATATGCATGTTACTTTTTTATTGACAAATCCCTTTTCTTTTATTTATAATTTATTTAATTTTTTATATGGTTAGGGAAATGGTAAAAAAATCATACGTTTCATTTGATAATTACTTTGTCTATTATTTTTTTGGTTTTATCACTGTCCGCGGACCTGATTAATCATGTCAATAAAGGAATAATCAGGCCGTGGAAGGAAAAATTTCCACGGCCTTTTTTTATTTTTTAATTTATAGGTAAGAAAGGGCATGCAATGGCTGTTTCTAACAAAATCAGAAATTCTATCCAAAGGTCCTCATGGATACGAAAGATGTTTGAAGAGGGTGCTTTACGTAAGGAAAAATACGGCCCTGAGAATGTCTACGATTTTAGCCTGGGGAATCCAAATCTTGAACCTCCGGCAAAGGTGGGAGAAATTTTAAGGGAATTAGCCGATCATAATTCTTCCGGTATGCATCGCTATATGCCAAATGCTGGATTTGTTGAAACACGAAAGGCCGTGGCGAAGTATTTAAGCAACTCCAATAATCGCTCCTTTAGCTATAATGATATTGTTATGACAGTGGGCGCAGCTGGTGCAATTAATGTAGTGTTGAAAACCATCCTGAACCCAGGAGATGAGGTAATTATACCTGTTCCCTATTTTATGGAATACAATTTTTATATTGATAATTATGGTGGTATTATCAAGACTGTCAATACCAATCCGGACTTTTCCCTTGATTTTCTTGCTATGGAGAGGGCGTTATGTTCCAATACGAAAGCAGTATTGATAACCAACCCCAACAATCCCACAGGAAGGGTCTATAGAAAAGAGGAGCTCATACAATTGGGTGAGCTGCTGAGCCATTACAGCAAAAAATATGGCGAGCCAATCTATCTAATATCTGATGAACCATACAATAAGATTGTCTATAACGGTTTAGGATGCCCCTCTATCTTTGATGTGTATAAAGAGAGTTTTTTAGTAAACTCATTTTCAAAAGATATATCCCTTCCAGGAGAGAGAATTGGGTATATTGCTATGAACCCTCTTATTGCAGATAAAGATATCATTTTAGAGGGGCTCATTCTCTGTAATAGAATTCTGGGGTATGTTAATGCACCGGCATTGATGCAACGTTTGATACCGTTTTTATTAGAGGATAGTGTTGATGTACATCTCTATCAGAACAAAAGAGATATGCTTTGTGAGGGTTTGGAGGCGGCTGGCTACCATTTCAATATGCCGGAAGGGACATTTTACCTTTTTCCTGAAACTCCTATTCCTGATGATGTAGAGTTTGTCAGATCTCTCCAAGAAGAGAATATTCTTACTGTTCCGGGAGCAGGTTTTGGCGGGCCCGGGCACTTTAGAATTGCTTTTTGTGTTGAAGATGACACAATAGAAAGGGCGCTCCCTGGATTTGCAAGGGTGCTAGAAAAATATATATAGATAAGGAGGCTGGTATGTACGCAAAGGTGGTTCATCTCAGGTTTCCCGGAGAGATTGTGAATGAGCCTATTGTAATGAATTTAGTCAAAAAATTTGATCTCTCATGTAATATATTAAAGGCAACCATTTATCCTAGAAAAGAAGGAATGGTTGTGATGGAGCTGAGCGGAAACCGAAAAAATTATCAATCCGGCGTAAAGTACTTGAGGGGTCTCGGCATCAAGGTAGACAGTATTGGACAGGATATAAAGAGAAATGAGGAGGAATGTTTTCATTGCGGTGCGTGCACAGCAGTTTGCCCTACCGGTGCCCTTTATATTGAAAGACCGGAGATGACAGTAGCATTTGATAAGGATAAATGCAGTGCCTGCGAGCTTTGTGTAATAGCCTGTCCTGTCAAGGCTATGGAGGTCAATTTTGATAGGGGCCTCCTCGAGTAATGCTTAAAATGTTAAGCCCTCCTCATTTTCTTTACGGTGATTATTTGTGTTCAGTGAAGTAAGATATTTCATCCCCAATACTTTCCACGTGTAAAATTAACCCCAGATCTTACGGGATAGCGGGCTCATGAAGGCTGCCGCAAGGATAGCGCCTCTTTACCTCCATGCGTAATGATCACCTATTGAACACCATGATATTTATTCCATAACTTTATATTAAGATTTAACAGCGCCCTCGCATATGTGATATGTTTAACCTGTAAACAAAAACGCATATACACAAAAGAAGGATGCTATAAAAAAAATAACAGAATTTAATCAAAAAGTAAAACGTCAAGGAGCAAATATTATTTTGAAGAAAGCTGCCCGGGTTGTTGGAATTGATATTGGCCTAAAGAGGGTCGACTTTTCTTCAGTTCCCTCCAGGCCGGAGGCTAAGGCTCCCGGGTTGGTCTTTTCAGCAATCTATCCATGGGGGAGTCCGCCAGATTAACCTTGCCCCCTCCGCGTTGCCCCGATAAATCGGGGCCCACCGTTTCCCCCACTGATACGTTGCAGAAAAGACAGCACCTTTCTCTTCGAGCGGGGGGCTTTCCGAGCCGGAAGCCGCCAGTCACTTCAGAAAAGTCTACCCTCTCTATTCGAAGGAAAAAAAGAGTCAGGTTTTGCAAAGCTCTAATTTCTTTGATACATCGGTAGGATATTTGCTACACTCAAATCGGTTGTCCACAAAATGAATATGCATAAAGCTGGTAACAATTAAATGGTTGTGAGAAAGAAAGCAATTGCAGTAGCTATTAGCGGGGGAATTGATAGCGCTTGTGCTGCAGCTATATTAAAGAATGAAGGATGGGAGGTAGTGGGCATTCATCTTGTCCTTCCTCTCCCGCTAACCCAGAGAGAAGAAAAGTTGAGGAAAGCTCGGTTCATTGCACAGCAGCTCAATATTTCCTTGTATCCGTTAGATGTAGGGGTTTTTTTTCAGAAGAGAGTTATCGACTATTTTCTAAATGCTTACTGGATGGGGCTTACACCTAATCCCTGTGTTGTGTGTAATAGTATGGTGAAGTTTGAACTAATTTTTTCCTGGATGAATGAAAGGGGAATTGATTACATGGCAACAGGTCATTATGCACGGGTAAGGAGAAAATCTCATAGAGAATATAATGAGCTCCTCCGGGGAATAGATAGGCAAAAGGACCAATCGTATTTTTTACATAGAATATGCCAGTCTCATCTTTCAAAAACACTGTTTCCTTTGGGGAATATGACAAAGTCGGAAATGTACCAAAAGGCAAGAGAAATGGGACTGTCATCATTAATGTACCCTGAAAGCCAGGAGATTTGCTTTATTCCTGATAATAATTACAAGTCATTTATTGAAAACTGTCTTGATACGAGCATGCAGTCAAACGGAGATATTATTGATTGTGAAGGTAATGTATTGGGTGTTCATGCAGGCACCTATGCCTTCACAATCGGGCAAAGACAGGGTCTTGGGATAAGTGCGAGAGAGCCTCTTTATGTATGCCAGATTAGACCAGAGAGAGGTGAGATTGTCGTAGGTCCGAGGGAAGCGTTATATGAAACAACACTCACCGCGAAGGACTTTATCTGGATAGGGGATAGGCAGGAAAAGAAAACACGTAGGGTACAGGGCCAGATACGTTACAGGCATGAGCCTGCTGATGGTACCCTTACTATCATCTCGCATGATCATGTTCGGTTTGAATTTGATACACCACAATGGGCAATAACCCCTGGCCAGGCCTTTGTATGCTATGAGGGAGAAAATGTCCTCGGTGGAGGATGGATACAGAGGCCCTAAGGGCTCATAGTTGTGCCTTATTCCTTAAAGGCATTCAGGCAGTAATGTATTTTAGTAAACGGTAAACAGATAAATAGCTTTGCCTAACTCCTCTTTCTTTAAAGGCGATGGGCTTTTCTTCAGTTTCCTCCGGGTCGTAGGTCCTACACTCCGGCCTGGAAGACCTATGGGCTTGAAGCGGAGCCGGAGGCCACCAGTTGCTTCAGAAAAGTCCATCACCTTTTTTACGATGACAAAAATTGTCAGGTTTTGCAAAGTTTTAAGATGATGATGTACCATGAAGACACTGTTTAAAATTATCACCCTCGGTTGTAAGGTAAACCAATATGAGTCTGCCTTTATTGAAGAATCATTGATCAATAAGGGTTGCCTGATGGCCGAGAAGGATAAAAAAGCGGATATAGTAATAATAAATGGCTGCATAGTGACAGCTCCAGCAAGCTATCAAACACGGCAAGCGATCAGAAGGGCTGTGAGGGAGAACCCACAGGCCATTGTTGCTGTTATTGGGTGTTATGCGCAGGTATTTCCCAAGGAATTGTCTGCAATTTCTGGAGTGGATTTGATCGTTGGAAACAAAGGAAAAAGGTTTCTTCCCGATCTCTTGCTTAAGGCCGTTCACCATAATCCACCCCTTATTCTCAAGGAGGATTTTGAGAAATCTGAGTCTTTTGAGGAAATCCCTGTCAAAGGTTTTTCAAATAGAACCAGGGCTTTTTTGAAAATCCAGGATGGATGCCAATCCTTTTGTACTTACTGTATTGTGCCTATGGCACGGGGCCCCTTAAGAAGCCTTAAACCTGATAGCGTTATTAAAATAGTTAAAGAGTTAGAAAAAAATGACTATAAAGAGGTTGTGCTTACAGGGATTCACCTTGGCAAATATGGCACGGATTTTAACAATTCTATGAATTTAACCCGTCTCCTCATTGAGATTGGGAAAAACACCTCTGGGATAAGGATACGACTTAGTTCTCTTAAACCAACAGAGATAACAACAGAGCTTATTGAATTAATGGCCGGCAAGAATGGTCTTTGCCGGCACTTTCATATCTCTTTACAGAGCGGGGATGATTATGTGCTAAAAAGAATGAACAGGCACTATACCGCCAGTATGTTTATCAAGATAATAGATGATATCCATCGTCTTATTCCTGATATTTCAATTGGTGTCGATGTTTTGGCTGGTTTCCCTGGAGAGGATCAGAGGTCATTCAATACTACGTTTGACCTTATAAAAGACCTTCCTGTAAGCTATCTGCATGTGTTTCCTTACTCAATACGAGAGGGGACCATAGCAGCACAATTTTCTGACCATCTTGATCACAAAAAGATTAAAGAAAGAACCTTTCGTTTAAGAGAACTTGATAAAGAAAAGAGAAGAATTTTTCGTGATAATTTACTGGGCAAAATCTTTTCAGTTCTCGCTGAGGGATGGTCACCTGGAGATAGAAATCTCATTTGGGGTTTAAGTGATAATTATGTGAGGTTTTATTTTCCCTCTGAGGGCCTGATTAAGAATTCAATCGTTAAGGTAAAAGCAGAGCGTGTAACAGAAGAGGGAATTATTGCTAAGCGAGTAGTTGATTAGCTAACAATATAGAAAAAAATTTCATTTTATTTCCAAAACTTCGAATTCCTGAATGCCACCAGGGGTTTGTAATTTTATATAGTCACCTTCCCCATTGCCAATAAGGGCTTTCCCCAAAGGAGATGTGATTGAGATTTTACCATCTTCGGGGCTCGATTCATATGGACCAACGAGCTGATATGTAACCTTTTGATTAGTAATCAGATTTTTGAGCTCAACAGTTGAACCAAAGATAATATTGTCTGTTGCCTCATCACTTATTTCAATAACCTCTGATCTGCCAATTGCTATCTCCAGCTCATTTATTTTGGCTTCTAAAAAGGACTGTCTTTCCTTGGCTGCATGATATTCTGCATTTTCATTCAAATCCCCGTGAGATCTGGCTTCTTCAATTGCTTTGATATTCTTTGGCCGATCAATAGTGAGAATAGTGTTTAATTCATGTCTTAATTTTTCCAGTCCTTCTTTTGTAGTGGGCATTTTCTCGATCATCAACTTTTCCTTTCTATGAGAAGCTTGTAATAACCACTCTTTGACTTTTGTTAAAAAAATATCATGTTGCAGGCACGTCGTCAAATGATATTCGTTAGATTATTAGATAGGATTTCGATCACGAAAAAATTGTGACATACCTGTTTCTTCAAGGAGTTACTTGGGGTTATCACAGAAAAAAAGAAGTCTTAAATTTTATAGAATTCTTTAAAGAAAGGCAAGGTATTACACACTTTTCCTGCAGGGTTTGATCCCCAATGTAATTCCAAGATCTTCGAAAAACTTGGCGATTTTTTTCATCGTATGAAAGACAATGAACTTTTTTGAAGTGACTGTTGGCTTCCGGCTCGTAGAGCCTCCCGCCCGGAGAGAAGGCTGCTGTCTTTTCGCAACTTATGAGCGGGAGAACCCGCAGGCCACTATTTATCGGAACAATGCGGAGGGGGCAAGATTCCCCCATGGATAAGCTGCTGAAAAGACCAACCCGAGAGCCTTGGCCTCCGGCCCGACTCCGTCCTGGAAGGGACTCCGTCCCGGAAGGGAGGGCCTACGCCCCGGAGGGAACTAAAAAAAGCCCATCGTCTTTAGATAAATAGAGGTTATGCAAAGATCTGAGTTCTATTTCCAAAAGTATAAGTAAGCTAAAGGCTTATAAAAGACAAGAGGCGATAACAAGCAGACTCACTGACTAATGTCTTCATAGACTTTGTTTTTCGCTTAATAAGTCTTAGGCTTATTAACTTTTTTGTTAAGTCATTCTATAATGTTTATGTGTAAATAAAATGGCATCTCATCTTGCGAAAATGAGATGCCATTTTTTTAAACCGGTTGTAAAAATTAGAGTTTACTTACGTTTTTAGCAACAGGTCCTCGGTCACTCTCTTCGATATCAAAACTTACCTTATCTCCCTCATTGAGTGTTTTAAAGCCGTCTGAGTTGATTGAGGAGTAGTGGACAAATAGATCCTGACCGTCCTCCTGCTCAATAAAACCATAACCCTTTTTTTCACTAAACCATTTTACTTTTCCTTCTGCCAAAGCCTTAGCCTCCTTTTTAAAAAAGTTTCTCTGATGATCCGAAACCCCAGGTCGTTACTTTGGCAAAGGAAATAATCCTTTATAGCAAAGTCGAACTGCGAATGTAACCGGACCACCATCCCTCTAAACTCATAGTATATTATTTTTTGAAATGTCAAGCAAAAACAAAACTGATGCCAAAACTGATAAGGCTTCACGCGATACAATTTGCCTCGATCCTGGCCTTTTTTGGCCGGGATGATGTTTAGGCCTGCCTGCCATCGCTCTCGCTCAGATAAGACGAGCCTGATATCGTGCCACTAAGCCTCGCTGTTCTTGGAGCGAATTGGCAAAACTAAGCGGTGATACGGGCTTTTCCGCGTGAATCCACAGATTTTTTCGGAAATTCTTAGAATTATTATATTATTTTTTTTGTAACAGAATTACAATCTTTACAAGATAAAAAAAATATATAATACATAATATCATTTGTTACAAGTTAAGGACTTAAAAATTAATCTCACCTCAGCCCACCCACTGAGATTATTTGAAAAAGGTGGGTCCGGGGGAGAAAAATGCTGAGTGTTTAATGAATAAAATGGGCGTGTTTAGATAATTTAGGCCGGGTTTTGTTAGTTTAAAAATTGTATTTCCATACTGTTAAAACATACCTTGGTATTTGGAGTGATTAAAAATGAAACGAATTATAAGAATGAGGAATATGTCTGATAAACAGGTTGGTGTAGTATCAAAAATAAGTGTTTCTGGCGAGATGGGTAGGAGAATCAGAGATATGGGACTTATAAAGGGGACACGTATTCAAATTACAGGCAGGGCCCCTCTTTATGACCCAGTAGCGATAAAGGTTCGTGACTATACCCTGACATTAAGGAACAACGAGGCCGACTTTATAGAAGTTGAGGTAGATTGTGGAGAAAAGAGTGAATAAAAGGCTAAAGGTTGCGCTTGCAGGCAACCCTAATTCTGGGAAGACTACTATATTTAATAACCTTACAGGTGCAAGACAGAATGTGGGTAACTGGCCCGGGGTGACGGTAGAGAAAAAATCCGGCCTGGTAAAGTATAAAGATAGAAAAATAGAGGTAGTTGATCTACCGGGTATATATTCTTTAACCGCATACTCTATAGAAGAGATAGTGGCAAGGGATTTTCTTATAAATGAAAAACCAGATGTGGTTATTGATATTGTTGATGCCGCAAATCTTGAAAGGAACCTTTATTTAGCTGTTCAATTTTTAGAGCTGGGCATACCTCTTATTATTGCACTTAACATGGTAGATGTTTCAAAGACCAGAGGTATAACAATTGATGTGAAAAAGCTCTCAGAAATGCTTGAAATCCCGGTTGTTGCAACAGTGGCTAGATCAAACAAGGGAACCGCTGAGCTTTTGGATGAGACCGTAAAGCTAGCCACTGATAGGAAAGGTTGGAAGCCAGCTAAACTCTGTTATGGAGGGGATATAATAACAGGGATTAATGATCTGGAAAAACTTTTAGGGGAAAATGACAGGTATAGCAATAGATACCCTACACGATGGCTTGCTATCAAATGCCTCGAAGGAGATCAACCCATTCTCGATATGATAAGAAGGGATGAGTCTATAGGCCAAGCATGTTTAAAGATATATGAAAAAATCAACAATCATATTCTCACTACACTGGATCAAGATGCGGAGTCACTTATTTCTGATTATAGATACGGATATATCGTTGGAATTACTAAAGAGGTTGTAAAGCGGAAAAGAGAATCAATGCTCTATCTTTCAGATAAAATAGATAGCGTCCTTACCAACAGGATACTTGGTCCAATCATTATGCTTGTGATTCTTTATGGAATATACGAATTTACTTTTCGGGGGAGCGAGCTCCCGGTCAATTGGTTTGAAAGGTTCTTTGAATTGCTCTCTATGGCAGTGTCCTTCATTTTGCCCGAGAGTATGTTTAAATCCCTCATAATATCCGGTGTTATCGATGGGGTCGGAAGTGTCCTCGGGTTTGTCCCGCTTCTTATGTTCATGTTTTTTGCTATAGCAATCCTGGAAGATTCTGGATATATCGCCAGAATTGCCTATATGATGGATAGGGTCTTACGTTGGTTTGGCCTGCATGGCAGTTCTGTAATGGCCTTGATAATAAGTGGTGGTATCTCAGGCGGCTGCGCAGTACCTGGCGTAATGGCCACGAGGACGTTAAAAGGATCAAAGGAACGAATAGCTACCATGCTGGTCCTGCCTTTTATGAATTGTGGGGCTAAACTTCCTGTTTTTGCCATGCTAATTGCCGCCTTTTTTGCCAAAAATGAGGCCATGATCATGTTTCTTTTAACCCTCCTCAGCTGGTTTTTTGCACTCATTGCAGCAAAGATACTCAGGGTAACCATTCTTAAGGGACCTAAAACACCATTTGTAATGGAGCTTCCTCCTTACAGGGTTCCTACTTTTAAAGGCCTGCTTATACATACCTGGGAAAGGACCTGGATGTATATTAAAAAGGCGGGTACGGTCATACTCGTAATTTCAATACTCCTCTGGATTATGATGACTTTCCCCAGGCTTTCTCAAGACAGGATCGATTCGTTTAATGATAGAAAAGAGGCCCTTATCCAGGAATTTCTATCTATTCCTGAAATTAATAGGATAGCACCCAATGCTCAAGGAATTGCTTTTTTTGATAAATACTATGAAATCTATAGCCAGGGTAATGAGAAAGAAAGAGAAATAGCCAGAAAATATAAAGAGGTAACGAAGGGCATTGATGCGATAGCTTCTGATGAACAAAGGGCTGCTCTAGAAGAATCTTTTGCGGGAATTATCGGAAATAAACTCACTGCTGTAACAAAACCCCTTGGTTTTGAATACAGGATAAATATTGCTCTCATTGGAGGTTTTGCAGCAAAGGAGGTGATTCTTTCTACCCTTGGAACTGCCTATTCTCTTGGAGAAGGTGTATCTGAAGCATCAGAATCACTATCGGCAAGGCTTCAGAAAGAACCAGGATGGAATAAACTGACAGCATTCACGCTGATTATTTTTATGATGCTCTATGTACCGTGTTTTGTGACCGTTATCACCATTAAAAAGGAAAGCAGTTGGCGGTGGGCACTTTTCTCCATGCTCTATAGCCTTGTAAGTGCCTATGTGGTGGCATTAATTGTTTATCAGGGAGGACTTTTTTTAGGAATAGGGGTATAAACAGTGTCAGTTGCCCGTTGTTAATGTTTAGCTGAATTTATTTTTTTGATTTTTCAACGGGCAACTGACAATAACAAACAGACGCTCAGTGTTTACATTTATTTTTCAAGTCTTCTTTTTACTTCGTAAACATCAATATCAGATGTTATCCAGTCAGTAAGCTTTTCAGCATTTCCGCCCTCAGTACACTTGGCGATAAAGAATGAGCGCGATCCCTGTCTTTTGTTTGGCCCGAAGCTCATTTTGGGGCCGATACCCTGAAAGTCCTTAATTGATTCCATGGCCTTGATGAAATTATCGACAGTCAAATCTCTTCCGCATCTTCTAAATGCCTCAACCATTGGCTCGACAAAGAGAATACCGGCATAGTAAAATATCCCCCATCTTTCCTTAGGCTCCAGCCGCTTTTGATCTTCATGATATTTTACCATTAATGGATTTTTTGAGTCAAGCAGCTCTCCAAAGGTAGCAAAAATTACATCTTTAAAAAGACCTTTCGTAATGTTATACATTAGTGGGTAATCACTTAGGGTACTTGTTACCATCCAAGAAGGTTTAAATCCGAGTTTCGCTGCTGTGCCGAGCATAATAGCACCATGTTTTGGAAGAACCCACATAATCACTACATCAGGTTTGGCAGCCTTAAGCTTCATGCAATGAGAACTAAGGTCTGTATCAAGTGGTTCTGCTGAGACGGTAGCTGCAAATTCCAATCCCTTTCTTTCCAGCGCTAACTGAGCACCTATAAGACCTACCTTTCCGTAATCATCATTCTGGTAGAAAAAGGCGATTCTTTTTTTCCCTAACTTCTCAATCGCATAATTCGCCAGGAGGAATGCCTCATCGCAGTAGAGAGGATAGGTTCCGAATAAATAAGGTGCCTCCTCAGGTGGATAGCACCAATGGACTGATCCAGCTGCTGGGCCTATCCAGGGGACCCTATTTTTTTCCAGATAATCTTTCACAGCAAAACCAGTTGCCGTTCCAACACCTGAAGCGAAGGCAAAGATTTTTTTGTCTTCAACCAGTTCTTTGGCTATTGCCTTTGTTTTTGGTGGTTGATAGGCATCATCTCGTAGATAGTATTTTATCTTTCTCCCATGAATTCCACCTTCCTCGTTAATGATTTTAAATAACAGCCCTGATCCTCGCGCAACAGCTCCCCAAAGCGATGCAGGCCCTGTTTGAGGGCCCCATTGGCCGATCCTGATTTCTGTGTCAGTAACACCCCTTTCTGCCCATGCTGTAGGAATGATGGCTAAAGAAAAGACCATCACCAAAGCAATCACAATAAGCCAGTTTTTCTTTTTCATTTCTTCCTCCTTTTGGTTATTAAATTATGTCAATTGATCGTTGCGAATTTGTTCGTAAAGGTTAGGCAAAAGAACGATTTTTCATATCGAAATGAGGTGACCAATTGTGTGGTTTTTACCTCGATCCCAACCCTTTATGGTCTGGATGACGTTCAGGATGTCGTGCTTCACAGCCAACAACTGACAACGATCAACCACTAACATTACCCCCTTTTATACATACTATCAATTATATCACCAAATGCCTCATTGACATATTTTCGTTTTACCTTCATGGTAGGGGTGACCTCGCCATCTTCCTCGTAAAGCTTCTTGGGGAGGATGGTGAACTTTTTAATCTGCTCTACACGCGCCAATGTATCATTTACTTTATCTACTTCTCCCTGGATCAGATTAATAATTTCCGGGGCCTGTGTCAAATCTTTATAGGTGGAGAACTGAACTTTATGGTCCTGGGCATATTTGACCACATTATCCTCATCAATCATGATAAGACAAGTGATAAATTTTTTCTTGTCGCCAATAATAACGGCGTCATTAATGTATGAGCTAAATTTTAACTTATTTTCTATGTATTGAGGGGTAATGTTTTTGCCTCCAGCAGTAACAATGATATCCTTTTTTCGGTCCGTAATTCTCAGGTATCCATCTTTATCTATTTGGCCAATATCACCAGAATACAGCCATCCATCTTTGAGGGACTCTGCAGTAGACTCGGGATCTTTGTAGTATCCCTTGAACACGCTTGGGGACTTTACCAATATCTCCCCATCCTCGGCAATTTTTATCTCTGTTCCAGTCAGAGGAGGACCGACTGAACCGAATTTTACTTTTCCAATCCTGGATACGCACGTGACACCTGTGCCCTCTGTCTGTCCATAGCCCTCGATCAGGTTGACACCAATGGATTGAAAAAAAAGAAGCACATCCGGCGATATTGGGGCTGCGCCTGAGTAAGCTACTCGTAGCCTATCGAACCCAAGCCTTTCTTTCAGCTTTCGAAATACAGCAATGGAGGCAAGCTGATAGAGTATTTTGAGATAGAAGGGGACTTGCTCGAAATTCATCATCAGGGTGGCTCGTTTACGCCCTATTTTAAGGGCAATGGAAAAAACAGCCTTTTTAAACCAGGTGGCATCCGACATTCTTATGTGGACAGCGGAAAGATATTTTTCCCAGATACGGGGAACAGCATATCCCACGGTTGGGGATACTTCCCTCATATTATCTGTAATTGTGTCCAAATTTTCGATGAAGTTAACAGTATATCCATACGTGATATGCCCAAAGACCGAAAAGAGACGTTCAAAAATATGGCAAAGGGGTAAAAAAGACATGACTTCATCTTTATCATACACATGGTTATCCGTTGCAATGGTCTCCCCCATCCACATGACATTTTTGTGGGTTAGCATGGCTCCCTTTGGGGGTCCTGTAGTACCTGATGTATATATGAGAACTGAAAGGTCATCTGGAGTGACCTCATCCATACGTTTCTCAAACAAATTGGAATCCCCTTCTGCAAGCAGGCGTCCTTCCTCTAAGATTTCCTTATATGTCATAACCATTGGGTCTTCAAAGTTTCTGAGACCTTCCAGATCCCATACGATTACCTTTTTTAAAAAAGGAACCTTATCCCGAAAATGGAGCCACTTATCAAGCTGCTCTTCATTTTCCACAAAGAAAAATTTAGATTCTGAATTCTGAATAACATACTCAACTTGTGGCCAAGCATTGGTTGAATACACCCCGACAGCCACTCCACCAGCACATTGGACACCTACATCTATGATTACCCACTCAGGGCAGTTATCACCGATTATCGCGACACAGTCACCTTTGTTGAGACCCATGGATATAAGTGCAGATCCCACATATTTGGCACGATTGTAGTATTCATTCCAGGAGATATCATGCCAGAGCCCATATTCCTTTTTACGCATGGCAACACGGTCACCATATTTTTGAGTCGCGGCTTTGAATATTTGCGGTGTGGTTTGTAAAGTCATTACACTATCTCCACCTTTTTTTCCTTTTCCAGCGTTGATACCCTTTGGCGGATTTTTCAGATTTAACTCCCATATAAAATTCCTGTACATCCTTATCTCCCATGAGTTGCTGAGCAGTTCCCTTCATGACGAAGCGGCCATTTTCCAGTATCAAACCAACATGGGCGATTTTTAAGGCCATTCGTGCATTCTGTTCGACCAGAAGCATGGTAACTCCCTCTTTATTTATAGTCTTTATTATGCCGAATATTTGGGAAACGAGGATAGGTGAAAGTCCTAAGGATGGCTCATCGAGGAAAAGGAGTTTAGGTGTGTTCATTAAGGCCCGCCCTATTGCCAGCATTTGCTGTTCACCACCTGAGAGTGTCCCAGCAAGCTGATCCTCTCTTTCTACAAGGACGGGGAAATAGTTGTAGATTTTTTGAAAGTCTTTTTTGATTCCAGCCCTATCATGCCTACAATAAGCTCCCATAAGCAAGTTTTCTCTGACTGTCAGCTCATCGAATATCTCACGACCCTCTGGAACATAAGAAATACCCAATTTGACTATCTGTTCCGGGTCCTTACCATCAATTCTCTTTCCTGTGAATTCAATAGTTCCTTTATCCGGTTGATCCTTGATTAGCCCCATAACTGTTTTTAATATGGTTGATTTTCCTGCTCCATTATTTCCAAGGATAGTAGTGATGGTTCCCTCATCCACGGTGAGAGAAACACCCCTTAACGCATAAATCAGAGTATAGAATGTCTCGATATTTTTTATCTCAAGCAGTTTACTCAATGATTTCATCCTCGCCTAAGTAAGCCTTTAAGACTTCAGGATGTTCGCGCACCTCTTCCGGATTTCCTTCTATAATAGATCGGCCAAAGTTGATGGCCAGGATACGGTCTGATATGTCCATGACCACCTTCATATCGTGCTCTATTAATAGGATTGTAACGCCGAGTTCATCCTGTATATCCTTGATCCAAAAAATGAGGTCCTGCTTTTCTTCTGTGTTCATGCCGGCCGAGGGTTCATCCAAAAGCAAGAGCTCAGGCTCAAGAGCCAAAGCTCTCCCTAATTCAATAAGCTTCTGGGTCCCATAAGGAAGACCCCCAACAAACTGATTTCGTGTAGCTTGCAAATCAAGGAGGTCAATGATCTGTTCTACTCGTTCTCTGTGCTTTATTTCTTCAAGGGCGGCACGTGATTTTCGTCGAAAAAAAGTAGCTCCACTCAAGACTCCTGTTTTAATATGGATATGTCTGCCCAGCATCAAATTTTCCATTGTTGTCATTCTTGAAAAGAGCTCGATATTCTGAAAGGTGCGGGCAATGCCCTTCATGGCGATCTTGTGTGGCTTGAGTCCTATTATATCTTCACCCTTAAAGACTATTTTTCCACTATCCGGCTTATAAAGACCGCTGATACAGTTGAAGATTGTTGTCTTTCCAGCACCATTGGGACCAATGATGGAAAATATAGTCTCCCTATTAATCTTAAAACTAATATTATCAACAGCCTTCAAGCCGCCAAAAGCAATTGTTAGATCATAAATGTTAAAAAAATCCATAAACCATCCTTAAATAACAAATCCGATAAACCCGTTAAATATATTATACCTTTCTAACATAGTGTTTGGCAAAAAGGCCACTTGGCCTGAAACAAAGAACGAGGACGATGATTAAAAATGCTACTATGGATTTAAATTGCAAAGAAACGTATGCACCAAATAGGGTTTCGATAATACCAAGGATATAGCCTCCGATAACAGAACCAACTAATGTTGTCATTCCCCCCAAAACAGCAGCAGCAAAACCTTTGAGCAGGGGATCCATCATCAAATTCGGGTCAAGTGTAGCCATAGGAGCCAGCATCATCCCAGCTATGGCACCAATAAAGGAGCTCATACCCCAGGTTATGGATAATATTCTATTGGCCCTGATACCATTTATCCTCGCAGCTACCTTATTTTGCTGTGTAGCTTTCATGGCGATACCTACCTTGGTGTATTTGAAAAAAAGAAATAAGACAAACATGAGAAAAAAGGCAACTAAAAGCGTAGTAATGTTCAGGTAACTAACCACAGCAGGGCCTACATTAATGATGTCAAAGTCTGAAACCGGAAAGGGTAAACTGTGCTGCTCTGCTCCCCATTTCCAGCTTGCTAAACCATAAAGCATCATCTCAAATCCGAGGCTTATAAGGATTAGGCTAAGAATATTGGGATCCTTCGCCCTTCTCAAAAAAACAAACTCCAAAAACATGCCTAATGCAATGGCAAATAATAAGGCTCCAGTAAATGAAACAAAAAAGGATTGGCCAAAGGTATCCAGAAACATGAATGCGATAAACGTGGAAATCATGGCCATTTCTCCCTGAGCAAAGTTGGGTACCTCTGAGGTCTTATAGATAATTACCATTGCCAGGGCAACGAGTGCATAGATACTTCCAATAGAGATGCCACTTACTAAAAGCTGTAGGAACATGATGTGTTACCTATCTTGAAAGTGAACTAAAATGCCTAAAATTATACATGTCTAAATCCTGCCTTGGTGCGACTTGCTTAAACCCAGATTATGCAGTAGCCACCTACTGCGGCCTGAAAAACCTTGCTGCAGCGCTCCTTTCACGATTTTGCTTCTCAACATATTTATTGATATGCCTTCGGCGCAAAATCGCTCCAACTTCTCGTTTCGCTGAGGTTTTTCAACCCTCGTGACGATGCCTACTGCATAATCTGGGTTAAATCATTGTTAAGCCCACAGGGCGTATGTGCTCTTATCAGCCTATTAAAACTATAGGACAGGTCTGCAGGGTATAAAATGATATTCTGATTCTGCGATAAATTGGAGCGATTGATCTAGAAAATAACATGAATCACATTTTCCAGTCTTCCAACACTCCAATATGCGCCATTGCCCCAGTTAGTTAAAACGGCCATGTTTTCCAGTAAATCTTTGTCCTTATCCAGAAGCCGTAGAGTCCAAGAGGCTCAAAGACTACAATTAAAACAATTATCAATCCTAAGAAAATGCTGGATACATTGTGAATACCGGTTACATTCATCCAGTTTTCTGAAATAGTCATTAAAAGTGCCCCAAAATAGGGTAGGTCCTGAAGCTTATCCAGGGTTAGGATTAGCCATGACATCACAACTCCGCCCATAATGGAGCCGAATATGGTTCCTACTCCTCCAACAATAACAAATGCGAGGAAATAGATTGAAAGAATAAAATTAAAGCTGCTCGGGTTAATAAAACCAAGCATAAATGCCATTAATCCCCCAGCAATGCCTGTATAAAATGCGCTGATAGCAAAGGCTAAGGTCTTGTAATAGGTCAGATTAACACCCAGTGTCTCTGCAGCGATGTCTGAATCCCTTATGGCAATAAAGGCTCTGCCAACCTTGGTTTTCATAAGGTTCCTGGCAGTTAGCGTGAGAAGAAAGGTAATGGTTATGATTATAAAGTAGAGTCCTCTATCATTAGAAATAGAGTAAAGGCCAAACAGTTTCAGTGGAGGGGCCTGTATCCCCATCCTCCCTCCAAAAAATTCCCAGCGACCAATTAACTGAGTAATCGCCATACCAAAACCAAGTGTAGCAATAGCAAGATATGGGCCTTCTAATCTGAGTGCAGGAAGCCCAAGGATGAAACCAAAAATAGCGGATAGAATGCCTCCACTAACAAGTGCAATGACAAACGGAAAGGAAAGGCTATCCATTAAAAGAACAGTAGTGAAGGCGCCTATGGCAAAAAATCCGGCATGGCCGAGGGATATTTGACCAGTGTAGCCTACTAATATATTTAACCCGACAGTAACCAGAACATTGATGGCCATATAATTGGCCATATAGATATAGTAATTTGATGCAACAAACGGAAAGGTAATTAAGGCACCTATAAGCATTAAAAACCAGAACCACAGCACCTTACTATCAAGAAGCTGAATATCCTCGTAATAATCTCTCTTTATGTCCACGGTCGGTGTCCTTTATGCCGTCAATCCAATAGATGTATTGATGTATTTATTTTCTCGGGACTGAGTGCTGAGTGAGCGATGGCAGTGATTACACTCATTAGAATTCATGATACTATTTGCGAATCGAAGCACGTAGTTGCCCTCGTTTATCTTCCAAACTCTTTTCATAAAAATCTTTACTAATTCTTTATCCAGCGTTTTATTCTTGACTTCTTCTTTAAAAATAACGAGCAGGGTTCTGTCTTCCTGGCCCATTCCGGGCTTGGGTAGGCAAATCATCGAATTTAGGAAAAACCTTTTTCTCTGCCGGATTTGAACTGATGCTGGATACTGGATGCTGAGTAAAATCAAAAAAGCATGTTATAGGATCCGGTATCCAGTGATAAGCAGACAATGTAAAAGCTTCAATAAGCTCCTAAAAAAGTGAATATCGAAAGATTGACATAAATATACCATAAGATTGCCTGGCACACTATCGGCAGAAAAATAGTATATATACTCTTGATAGTTTTATAAAAAGTCATCTTACTCACTCATGACGCCCATTCTGGTATTCACGAAATGCTTTGCTAATCGCCAAAAACTCGGCCTAAAGGCCTCAAACCTGCCCGCCATCGAACCCGCTCAGGCGAGGCGGGCAGGCAATTTGTCCCGCTTGCAGCGGGATTAACGCTCAGCATTTCCTGAATCTATTTCCAAACGTGGCCAAAATCGCTCACAAAAGACTTTTTACGAGTTTGTCAATATTAAACAGTGCAAAGATTTTATGGGTTATTTCTCCCAATTTCCTGGATTCATAATACCATTTGGGTCTAGCAGACCCTTTATCTTTTTTATAAGTCCGGCAGTATTTGGATCCATTCTCTCCATTGCTAATTTTTGCGCTCCCACCTCACCTTTCCACACTATTCCTCCCAACTCAAAGGTAAGCCTATTTGATTCATCAAGTGCCTTTCTGGTTTTTTCCACATCCTCCTCATCAGCCCTGTTAAAGGAATAATTAAATCCAAACATAATGCTGTTACCCATTAAGACCTGATGGACATAGGAGACTATCATGCCATATTTATGCGCAATTTCTATCCCCTTTCTCCATGCCTCTGGAACCTTATCTATCGGCAATATTGCACCGGTATATTCAAAACCCCCACCTTTTCTAAAGTCTGCTGCCAAAGCAGCCAGAGGTGGCACATCAAGAAATCTTTTTTCTAATGCCGGATGCAAATCTTCCACAAATACTACTGTATTTCCTCCCTTGAAAGCCAGAAATAATTTTTTATACATATCTTTTTTAAGCTCAAGCTCTTCTTTCGCATGTCCGGATACAATGATAACAAAAAAGACATGATTCATCCAGTCTGGCTTCTCCTGGGTTATAAGAAAGAAATCCTCCAGTAAATCTAGCTCCATAACCTTGCGAATGGCATCCGTTATTGAATCGACATCATCTGTGGAAAAGGCCATTACCTCGCGGTATGGTGGTTTGGGATAAAGCCGTATAGAAAGCTTGGTTACCACGCCAGTTGTTCCAAACCATCCAATAAACAGCCCTGATAAATCTGGAAGGGGGCCCCTTGTAAACCAGTATGGACTAACAGAGGATGATCCTATCTTGCATATCTCACCTGTTGGGAGCACTACCTCCATTCCATTTATCATATCTGAATTAACTCCATATCGCGGTGATATATGCCCATGCCCCTGAATAAGGGCATTCCCAACAATCGTAACAGTGGGAGGCGCCTCTGGGGTGGAGTGTTGAAGCGTGGGGTAATTCTTCTCAAGATATGTCTTAAGTGCACCCTGAGATACACCTGCCTCAACTATAGCATATCTGCCTGTCTCATTTACTTCTATGATGTTATCCATTTTTTTCATATCCAGGACTATTCCACCCCTCTGAGGAACAACCAGGGCTGAAAGGGTAAAACCACCACCGAGCGGGGTAATCGGAATCTTCTCCTTGTTGGCTAATAGTACTATCTGCTGTACTTCATCAGCCGTTTTTGGCATAACAACATAGTCAACTTTTCGAGGATGTTGTGCTCCTGAATCTCGAGAATAGATAAAAAGTTCTTCTCGATTATTTGATACCCTCTCTTCACCCACGATATTAATTAATGCGCTCAATGCATCCATAAAGCCTCCTCACATTAACGACATAGATTAAATCATCTCAGCTGAAAACAGCCTATTCACTCACCTAATACTCTATTGTAACTCATTTGTATCAAGTCCAAATGTCAAATGCATCCATGCTTGAAATTATAGGTTTACCTCTCATATAACATTTGTTATTCATTTTATATTTTAGCTTTGTCATTTGTCATTCATAGTAAGCCAATCTAAACTTTTAGCTATATTTATGGATTCAAAAGCCATCGATTTTTTCCACCGCTTCAACAAGCAACTGTGCCGCTTGATCAATTTCAGACTCAGTAGTAGGCCTTCCAATGCTCAACCGAATTGCCCCCATTCCCACCTCTTTTTTGATACCCATGGCCTCAAGCACATGAGATAATGTTACAGATGCATCATGACAGGCAGACCCTGTAGAGGCACAAAGTTCGGGGATCAGCTTAAGAATCTCTTCACCCCTCATTCCTGGGAAGGATAGATATAAGGTGTTAGGGAGCCTGTCCTCTGGGTGACCGTTCAATACAACCTTCGGAACTTCTGATCGGATCTGATTATACAAGCTATCTCTAAGCCTCCTCAAACGTGACATATCATGATAAAGATTATCCATGACCAGCTCACATGCCTGGCCTAAACCTACATTGAGAATCATATTCTCAGTGCCAGACCGAAATCCCTTCTCCTGACCACCGCCATGTATAAAGGGTTCAATCTCTACCCCATTTCTGATATAAAGGACGCCAACACCTTTGGGTGCATAAATCTTGTGGCCAGCAATGGTTAAAAAATCAACCCCGAGATCATGTACCTTTGTTTCTATTTTACCAATAGACTGAGCTGCATCTGTATGAAAAAGTACTCCATGCTCTCTGGCTATAGAGCTAATTTCAGTGATAGGCTGGATTGTGCCTGTTTCATTGTTCGCATGCATCACTGTTATAAGAATAGTATCTTTTCGTAATGCCTTTTTCACCTCATCTGGATCCAGGAAACCATAGGTATCCACAGGAAGAAATGTCACATCACAACCCCATTCCATAAGAAAGTGAGCGGTATTAATAATGGCAGGATGCTCAATTTTTGATGTAATTATGTGGCTGCCTTTTTTGCGCAAAGTCCATGCCACACTTTTTAAAACCATATTGTTTGATTCTGTTCCACCGCTCGTAAAAATAATCTCATTACTATCACACCCCAACATTCTGGATATTTGACTTCGAGCTTTTTCCAGGGCCTCCTTTGCACTTCTTCCCATAGGGTGAGCGCTGCTCGGGTTCCCGAAATCCTTTTCAATAAAAGGCATCATTGCTTCAGCTACTTCCGTAGCTATGGGTGTTGTCGCATTATAATCAAGATAAATCATATTCGACCAGTAAATGTATGAAGTTTTCTTTTAACCGACCCAGCCACTCTAATCAGTCGATATGGTAGTCAGTTTATTTCCTCAGTGTTGCCCTTAAACGATCTGGTTTTAATAATAGGTTCAGAGCATCATTGACAGTAGATACTACCAGATCTGAAGCCATGACTGCCTCTGCCGATGCCCCTTCCCCTCCTATTATACAAATCCCAATAGCAGACTCCTTGAGCATGGACACATCATTGCAACCATTTCCTATACTAACAGTCGTATTCCTACCCCTTTTTAAAACCACTTTGACTTTCTGATCATTTTCTTCGGATTCTTTTATTTGATATAATTTAACAGGTAGCTCGCTTACCAATACCTCTGCATTATTATTCGTATCAGCAGTCACTAAAAATATATCCACCTTTTGGCTCAACATGCCCAGTTTTTCTTTTACACCTGGTATAATAGTTCCATCTATGGCAATAGTTCCATTGAGATCCAGAATTAAATACTTAATAGAGTAATTGCCCCTTCCAGGGATAGCTATCTTTATCAATTTATTCCTTATCTCACTAAAATTTTCCCCTAAAGAACCTACCCTGCCATCTCTGTAATAATAGAAGGCCTTTTATTCCGTTTTATGGATTTTTTTTAAGTAGTCTCTCAGCCTTTTGCAGAGATATATGAAATACAGGATCCCCAGAGGTTTTGGGATCAAAGAGAATTTGCCTCTTCCAGTCTACCAAATCCGAGATCGCTTCTAACATCACATCACGATATTTTCTGTTCCTTTCATATTTAGGAGCAAAAATGACTATCTTTGCGAATTCTTCTGTTCTTGAAAACAATAGAACCGAAACATAACTATTTTCTATATCAAGATTCCCTTCCCAAATCATCTCCGCAAGATGCCTAACAAGTCCCAATCCGATTATATCTGGATAGGCCTGAATACCTACTTTCAGTGCGATAACTATTTCCACCTCTTCTGCATTTTTCCGTTAATAGGCCTTAGCTCATTCATTTTCATTTTTAATGAATCTTTCTATAATAACACAGGTATCTTGCCGCAAAGTCACTAAAATTTCTGTCTTATAACAGTTTTTTTAATATGGATTTACCGAAATGAAAATCAATGAAAAAAATAGATTATCCAATTAATAGTCATCTCATTTTCGGATCTTTGTGGTTGAATAGTTACGTAAATCTGAATTATTTATTGCTATTAAATATCTCAAATTTTTATGCTACCGCCTACAATATGTCAAATAGTAAATTTCAGTACATTTCAGTTTCATTAGTTTTTGAATTTCTAGTACTAGAAGGAGATAATGTTAGGACTAAAATTAAGGCTATAGATTTATTATCTAATCCACAGGGGATCTCGAGGAGCTCTATACAGCAATGTCAGAATTTCCTCAGTTTAATTTTCACATATCAGGCACAAAATCTTGACATATAAACGAATACCATATAAAGCTGCATAAACAACATTATACTATGAGCATACATAAATAAAACTGCCGGAAAGAGCTAAAAGGGGGAAATATGTATGAGCTAAAATTTGATAATAACCTCTGTAAATCCTGTCCAACAGCAGACTGTTTTGTCAAGTGCCAATATATTGATATTAATAAAGATAAGGCAAAAGAAGAAATTTTGAAGATAAGTGAAGGAAAGGATTCTTTTGTCCTGCACGATTGTGTTACATGTTATGGATGTGAAGAATATTGTAAAAGAGGCAACCACCCCTTCTACCTCATCACTGAAATGAGACAGCAGAAGGGTATACTTACTGCGCCCAGGGCCATTACCAAACAGTGGGTCAACATAGGAGAACCCCAGGGGAAATATAAGACAGGAGATATTACAAAAAAGATATTGTCTTTCGGTTTCATGCCTGAACTTTTGCAATTAGTTCAGGGCCGACTTTTTGACGACGTCATGCCTTCCTATGTGTTTGGTCAAGAATTCTTCTGCAATGTTGTCTACATTCATTTTGCCAACACCTCAATCATAAAGGAAAGGCTCCCAATGGTGTTAGATAATTTCAAGAAACTGGGAGTAGAAGAGGTGGTATGTATGCATGATGAGTGTTATGGTGCATTCGCCTCACTTGCACCAGCATATGGTATGGATGTTCCATTTAAACCTATTCATTACTTTGAATACTTATATAACAGATTAAAAGAATTACACACTGAAATAAGGCCTTTAAATGTTAGGGTGGCTTACCAGAGGCCATGTTCATCGAGGCTTTCCTCTGACAAGCACCATTTTGTCGCTGATATTATGAAACTAATAGGTGCTGATCTGGTTGACAGAAAATATCAAAACGAAAATGCCCTTTGCTGTGGAGATATGTTTGGTATGCTTTCTGGTTATGACCTGCGCCATGATGTCCAGACAAGGAATATAGATGATATGGTAGATAGTGGCGCTGAATACTGTTTTTTCAATTGTCCGGCATGTCAAAATGCCCTCTCAGAAAAAGTGATAAAAAAAGGCATTAAACCAGTCCATATCATTGATCTTTGCAGGATGGCCATAGGCGAAAACCCGGAAGTGGAGGAATGATTCTATGAGTACTATTTCCCAAAAACTTGCTGCAATAGTGGGGGAGAACTATGTCTCTGATAACAAAGAGGAAACCTATTTTTATGCACGAGATCCAGGTCTCATGCCGGATCATAGCCCTGACTGCGTAGTTGTGCCGGAAACAGCAGAGGAAATTCAAGAGATAGTCAGGCTGGCCAATAAAGAACGAATACCTCTTGTACCTATGGGAGCCGGTCTTGGTTTAACAGGCCTTGTTATCCCCCTCAAAGGTGGAATAGTAATTGATATGAAAAGGATGAACAAGATCATTGAGGTACATGAAGCAGCACGATATGCACTTGTTGAAGGTGGTACTTCACAGGGATCGTTAAAATCATACCTAGAGAAAAATTATCCCCGGCTGAGGCACAGTCTTCCTGATGCGCCGCCGGCAGCGACAATAGCAGCAAATGTTATGATACATGGCCAGGGCAGGCTTGCGCAACAATATGGCTTTAATTCCGATATGGTAAGCGGCATAGAAGTTATACTGCCATCGGGTGGAATCTGTCAAATTGGTTCATCTTCCATGTCTTCAGATTGGTTTTCAAAAGGTGCACCACTTCCAGATTTATCCGGGCTATTCCTGGGCTGGTTTGGTGCAACCGGCATTATTACTAAACTGGCATTGAAACTTTACCCTAAAAAAAAGATAAGAGATGTAGACATATTCATTACAGACAATGAAAATATCGTTCCAGATATAGTATTTGAAATTACTCATACCGAGATGGCGGAAGATGTACTTATTTTTACCCAGCCATTGCCAATGATGTTTAAAGATAACCACCATGTGAGCTACTATCTAACCGGAGATACAGAGGAGGAGGTAGAATTTAAGAGAAAAATGATCTGGAAGGCCCTGGAAAAATTTATCAAGAGTAAAGAGGGAGGTTTCATGTCAGTTTCTCCAGCAATGAAGCCAACACTTCTGGAGATGCCTCAGAAAAGTGCCAGCAGACTGGCAGACGTAAAAAAAGGGGGTGGATTTGAATATTCGGGCCCCATTCTCATGGTAGAAAAATATCCAGAGTGTTCACGAAAACTGTTTGAACTTTCCCGTAAATATAATCTTGCATATTCAGGTATGGTAAGAATAATAGACAGGGGCCACAGCATGATGTTTGGGTTCGCCTTTACTTTTAACAGGGCAGATCCTGACATGATGAATAGGACAAGAATGGCCCTTAAAGAAGTCAGTAATTTTGTCCTGGAAATTGGTGGGGTCTACTGGAAACCCACGGTAGACGAACAGCATTTGGCAATTGAGCGGATGGACCCAAACACCCGTAATCTCATGAAGATGATAAAGAACAATCTAGACCCAAATAATATTATGAACCCTGGAAATTGGGAGGTGAATTAGATGAAATATGAAGAGATCGTTCATAGGTGTTTTAGGTGCGGTTATTGTAAATTTACCAGCGATTATTATGCCTTTAACTGCCCATCATACCGAAAATTTTCCTTTGAGACCTACTCCCCTGGTGGCAGAATGTGGCTGATACGGGCATGGCTCAATGATGAGATAAAAAACAGCGAACATCTTCAGGAAATACTTTTCTCATGTGCCACATGTGCCAACTGTGTTGAGCACTGTATATTTACATTCAGTGATGACCTGGTCAATATCTTCATTGCGGCCAGGGAAAAAATGGTAAATATTGGAATTATACCTCCACCTGTAAGAGATTACCTTAAAAATATCAGCATCAGCGGTAATCCCTACAAGGAACCAGCAGAGGAACGGGGAGCATGGGCAAATGGAACTCCTATTGAAACCTATGATGGTCAAGAGTATCTCTTCTACATCGGCTGTGTCGGCTCATATGATGAACGGGCTAAAAAGATTGCAAAGGCGGTAGGAATTATTCTCATGAAAGCCGGTGTATCTATAGGCATCCTTGGCAATAGAGAAATTTGTGACGGGAATGAAGTGAGAAGCCTTGGGGAAATAGGCTTATTTCAATATCTGGCAGAACAGAATATTGCCTTATTCGAGAAACTTGGCATAAAAAAAATCATCACCCTGGACCCCCATGCCTTTAATGCCTTTAAACAGGATTATCCAGGCATCGATGGGAAGATTGAACTATATCATTATACCCAGATACTTGCCCCTTTAATTCAGTCCAAAAAAATACCGTTAAAAGAATATAAGACCTCAATAACCTATCACGACCCCTGTTATCTAGGAAGACATAATGGTGAATACAAGGCACCAAGAACAATCTTGGAATCTATTCCCGGAGTCGATCTAATTGAAATGGAGCAAAACAGGGAAAATGCCTTCTGCTGTGGTGGAGGAGGAGGAAATTTCTTTACCGACATCCTTGGTGGGGGCAATGACAGCCCCAATCGAATCAGGATAAGGCAGGCACTTGATACTGGTGCTCAAATTATAGCTGTTGCCTGTCCACAATGTGCCAAAATGCTGGATGATGCCGTTAAATTAGAAGAAGTGGAGGATAAAATAGAGGTCCTTGATGTGGCAGAGATAGTTACCAGGGCCTTGGTATGAGTTAAACGTATCCAACTTCAGTTCTTCTGTTGATAGAAACCTCTGAACCCAGCAACGCCTAGCTATTTTAAACTTAAGCACCCTATTTCTTGTGTATAATTGCACTGATAGTAGAATCTGAAGAACTTTTATCGCCATCTCCTTGTATTCCTATTATTATATGTTATCATATTTATGAAACTGTGCCTTAGTATTAATCAGTTAGCCGGGGGCCTAACCCCCAGCCCCCACAACACCCGGCATGCGGTTCCGCACTGGGCGTTTCACAGAGCCTACCGAACCGTAGCTGGATAGTGAATATTCACCCACAGTTCTTTGACAGATAAAAGCCCTCGATCCTTGAGCCATTGATTGGTCATGCCAGTCTGGGTTGCCAGAGTACGGGCCAGATACCAGGGACCTTTTCTGCTTATGGCTACTGATATGGCAGTGTACAAGAACGTGCCAAGCTTGCGAAGCTCACGCGCCGGTGACCGCGCCGTTCAAGTTTCTTATCCAGGTCATCCAGAAGCATGTTAGCCGGGAGCGGGGAAAGCGGTCCCCCTTGAGGAACCCCTTTTCGGGTAGCCTGAAGGCACCCGTTGACCATAACCCCGGCACACAGGTATTTTCCGATAATGCGAAGGACACGTTTGTCCCTGACCTTTCGGGCCACGCGGTGCATGAGCACATCGTGATTGACCGTGTCAAAGAAGTTGGACAAATCCATGTCCACAGCGACACGGTAGCCCTCTCGGACATACTCGCGTATCTGGAAGACGGCATCATATGCCGATCTAGCCGGCCTGAACCCATAGCTATGATCCGAGAAATCCGGATCAAAGAGAGACATCAGGACCTGGTACATGGCTTGCTGGATCAGCCGATCACACACCGTGGGAATACCCAGTGGACGGGTTCCACCCGTTACCTTGGGGACTCCACACGCCGGACCGGTAAGGGTTGATCGGTGCCCGGAAGTCCATTGTCCGGGATCTCTCGTCAAGCAGATCTCATCGCACCGAGGCAGATCTCCCCGGATAAAGACGTGAACTTTCGCTACACAATCGCGGCATTTACCCTATCTCTGAACCCGGGGCTTCGGTATGTTGTGCCACCTTATCCCTCGAGATGGCCTTGTATGTCTCGCTTTTAGCGGGATTCGTCGGCTCATAGCGTTGTGCTCAATCTTCCTTCAGACACCACCTCACGGCAATGCCCTTGCCTTCGGCTCGTAGTTTTGTTACTATGTTCGACACATTAACAGGATTCACGTATAGGGGACTTCCCTTGCCCTGAGCAGGGTCGAAGGGGCACCCCATTAGTTCACGCCCATGCGGGCGTACACAAATTGAAATAAAAAGCCACCAGATGGTGGTTTTTATTTATTATTATAATGGAAGATCAAAAAACTACTGATAAAAAGGTGATATTTGGCTTGACCCTTGTTCATTTTATCGGTGACTTTTATTCTTCCTTTATCAACCCTCTTCTTCCTGTATTTGTCCAAAAATATTCTCTTACCCTGGCACAGGTTGGTCTCATCGTAGGGATAAGCCGTTTTCTCGCTTTTATTATCCAACCTTCTGTAGGATACTTTGCCGACCGCTACCGAACACGTTTCTTTATCCTTGGTGGTCCGCTTCTTGCCATAGTATTTATTTCTCTTGTGGGAATAGCTCCTTCCTTTCCGATCTTACTTCTCTTTATATCCCTGGGGTCAATTGGTTCAGCTATGTTTCACCCCTCGGTTGCCGGCATGATTTCCGCTTACGCAGGGAAGCATTTTGGATTTTCTATGTCCATCTTCAATGTAGGTGGAACATTTGCCTTTGGAGTGGGACCACTCTTCATCACTTATCTGGTAGATGCCTTCGGTCTCGAGATATCCCCATTCACCATGATCTTTGGCCTGGCAGTGATGATCCTTCTGTTTAGGATCGTACCTCCTCCCTACGGCGAGAGTCTCAAAGACTTAGGTTTTCTCCATTCAATCAAAGAGGTGTTAGGCGATGTATGGAAAGCAATTATACTTCTCTGGGTGGTGATGGTTTTGCGAGCCTTTGTGGGGGTATCTTTCAGGAGTTTTATACCGGTGCTTTATGCACAAGAAGGATATTCCCTCATTGCGGTGGGAGCAGTAGTGTCTCTCTTTACCGTAGCTGGAGCAATAAGCGGGCTTCTTGCCGGTCACCTATCGGATAGAATTGAATATAAACACATTTTTTACTATGCCCATGGCCTGGCAACACCTTGCCTGCTGCTGCTTCTCTATCTTCCTGGCAACTGGATATATGTGAGCGCTTTTTTGGCAGGAACCTTTTCCATGGCTACCATGCCCCTCGGAGTAGCAATGGCACAGGAATTGGCTCCACGGGGAAGATCAATGGTTTCAAGCCTCATGATGGGACTGGCTTTTGGATTAGGAGGAATGATGGCCCCTTTCACAGGAAAGCTTGCGGATATTTTTTCAATCCGTGTTGTTCTTTATGCGCTGGCAATAATACCACTCCTGACAATTCCCCTCATCTCCATGCTCCCTGAAAAAAGGAATATAGGAAATTAGTGATCTAAGTCTTTCTATCCTCATCACCTCTTTTCCTGAAATCAAATTACATTTTCCCAAAAAGACAATGTAATATGTGGGAAGTTGTATATTATACCTCTACGGGATTATATTGCACGCAGTTTATCTAACTATTCTTCTCATCAAGCATTTGAACATAGAGAAGATTTGAGATGATAGATATGGAAGACAGTGCGACTCATTGTTACCTGGAACACCATGATAGAAAACTTCATTAAAGGGCACCGGAGCAAGGAGCATAAACTGGGAGTGCTGGTACCGATGACTATCTAACCAAAGTGAGATCCGCAACCGAATCTATAAAGAGCTTTCGATTGAGATGTTTAATGATGATATGAAGCAATGATTCCTGAGAATCATTGACTTCCTTTCGGATGCAGGTGCACAGACAATCATTCTCGGTTGTACCGAGTTCCCTCTTCTTCTGAAAAATACGTCTTGTCCCATCCCATTCGTTGATTCATTGAAGTATCATTGCGTCTCGATGGAACGGTTCTTACTGAATAATCAAAACCCGGAACAAGGATTTGAAAGTCTTCTTGCTAAACGTTGGCAAGAAACTGCCTCGAGAATCTCCAGAGATTGCTGTATCATTGACTGCGTTCTGCAGATAATCTCAACCCAAAGTGCCAGCCCACAAATCAGGGTAGACTTTTGACGTATAAAGCAAGGGCTAGCTACCATATAGCACGCTTTGCATAACCCCTATTGATCTAAAGACGATGGGTTTTTTCAGTTCCCTCCGGGGCGTAGGCACTCCGGACCAGAGGCCAAAACTCTCGGGTTGTTTTTTCAGCAATTTATCCATGGGAGAGTTTTGCCGTCTCCGAGGTGTGGGTTTTACTCTCTATTCGAAGTAAAAAAATGGTCAGGTTTTGCAAAGCTCTAACAACAATATTTAGGTTAAAATCCATGATCGGTGTAAAGCAATGCAAGAAGCAAGGCATACTGTTGAAAAATTAACAGCAATAGGATTGCCCTGGAAAAATAGAATTAAAACAGTGTTGACTTAATGCAGGGAGGCATGACGTGCACACACTTTTCTACAACAATCGGTGCCTTCCTTATCCTGGTACATTAAGGATTTATTCATCACCGTTACGAACCAGAATCTTCTTGACTCGCTCGCGGGCAGCAGCCGACTTGGGCAGCTTCACAAGCAGGACACCATCCTTAAAACAGGCATCCGCTCTCTCTGATTCCACCTCACAGGGCAGGGAAAAGCTCCTTTGAAAAGATCCATAGGAGCGCTCTACCTTATAATATCCTCTCCCCCTATTCTCTCCCTGCTGTCTCTTTTCTCCACGAATGGTGATCCTATCGTCGGTCACTGAAACATCCATACTGTCCTTGTCCACTCCAGGCAATTCCGCAGTTACTTGTATCTCTTCATCGGTCTCGCTTATATCCACCCGAGGCCACTCTTCACCGAAAAGGCCTGGGGTCAATCCCCAGGGAGTTTGCCCTTCGGAAACAGGTAATCTGAAGTTTCTGAAAAAGTCATCAAAAAGGCGATCAGTAGCCTTACGAAGCTCCATAAAGGGTTGCTCCCAATCGTGGGGCTGAACCATAGGATATTTGTCAACATGCACAGGTAATTGACCTTTTTTCTTTTTTTTGGGAATGAGTTCCTTAACCTTTTCCGAAAGTCTTTTTACCTCCTGGGTAAGATCTTCCACTGATTCGCGCATCTCTTGCCCTGTCCCTTTAAATCTATCTTTGACCTTTTTTGTAAGCTCTGTTATCTCCTGCTTGAGATTATCAACGGCCTCCTTTATCTCCTTGCTTGTCTCATCAAGCTTTTCCTTTGCTTTTTCAGATCTACCCATAATACTACTCTCCTTTACTATCAATCATGGCAATCCATACGATGCCAATCTTTGTAATGGGTTAAACCTCGGAGCGGCTTTTCGGATAAGCAACTCTATTGATGCTTCTCGTCCTAAAGCCGCTCCGATAAGATTAATAGGTTGAGTGGTTGCCGCAGCGATTCTCTCGGATAATCTTTGATACAAACCGTTTCATTATAAGCTCTTAACGGCTATCTTGCGAGGTGTTGCAGCCTCCACCTTCGGAAGCCTCAACCGAAGGACTCCATCCTTCATTGCCGCATCAATTTTTGCCTGGTCAATGACCTGTGAGAGCGTAAACTGCCGATAATATTTCCCTGTGCGGTATTCACGCAAAACATCTATCTCGTCGGCACCTTCAGGTGAGTTTACATCACCATCCAGGGTGAGAATATTCTCATGAAGGTCAATGTTCAGGGCCTTAGATGTAACCCCCGGCATGTCTGCCAGCAACGTGATTTCTTTTTCGGTTTCAAAGATATCCACTGCCGGAGTAAAGACAAGTCCCGGCTTTGTCTGCTCGGCAGGGGTAGCCACTTCTGATTTCTCTTTTGGCTGAAGTGCCCTGCTTTCTCTATCTGCCATGGTATATCCCTCCTTTCATCATGAATATTAAGATGCCTTGACACTAATCTGCTTTGGTTTTGCCGCCTCCGCCTTGGGAAGTACTATGGAGAAGATCCCATCGGCACAGTGAGCTTCCACCTTGCCTGTATCTATTTGCGACGGCAGGCTGACAATCCGACTGAATTTACCTGATTCCCTTTCTCTTCGATGATACTGAGCATCTTCTTCTTCGGTAGAGATCTTCTTCTCACCCGAAATAGAAATGGTATCCCCGGTTACGGAAATATCCAGTTCATCGGCCTTGAGTCCAGGAAGTTCAGCGCGAACATAATAACAGTTCTTGTCCTCAGTTATATTAACCAAAGGAAAAACACCTGCTGTTGTTTCCCTCACCAGCCCTCTGGTAAGACCTTCAGTAAGTAAATCCATCTGTCTTCTCATGCTTTCCAGTTCCTCAAATGGGTTAGCTAATCCCCTTGTAGGCCAATCAGTCATTCTTCTCAATAACATTGCTCATCCCTCCTTTCTTGTGTTTCAGTTTGTTTGTGGTGAATATTAAAAAGCCCTAATAATAGCTTCATAAAATCAAGAATGTGCGACTTTGATCAACCATTTTCAGAGCTTTTTCGAAGGCTTATCGATCGATATGCAAGTTACAAAAAAAGATAATCAGAATTTTTGAGTTGTCAAGAGGGATACTGAGATCCTCCCTGATAGCCACCAGTTCATTCCAGTCTAAACCTGCTTTTGTAAAATCATTCTCATCAATTCCATACTTTTCAAAAAGATCATTTTTTTCCATCAAAGTATCCTTCTATTCAATTATAAGGAATGGTAAAAAATTTCTCATTTTTTGCTTATTTCATCGTTTCTCACGAAGTTGTTGTTCTGTAAAACATGAAGAGCAGGCTTTACCCCAAACAGAGGCTGTTCTGTTCTGCTCATAAAGTCTCAGGTACTCGTAACCATCCTTCATTAAATTTTTTAATGTCTGTATCGGAATTGAGAAGGAATCAACAGAAACCTCTTCATACTCATTTTTGTTTAGAATTAAATCTTCAATCTTCATAGGTTTCATGGGCAAACCACTCCTTTCCATTGTAATGATATGGATATTTCGTAACATTTAATTTCTTTCAAATGACTTTTATCCGAAATCCATGTGCTGGGTAAATCGGCAAGAGATAAAAGTGATAGATAAGAAATAAATACTTTTACCCTTAAGAGAAGTGCATGTTGTGCGGTCAATTTGTCTCTTTGCCATCTAAAGCGCTCCATAGGTTGACCTCCCTTGTAGGCTACACTTCGATAGAAAAGATACAAGATATAATAATCTCAATACATTATATAGTAATTATAAATTAAATAATCATTATTATTTTGATGTCAAGATAAGGTAAAATAATGAATAGAATTGATCTAAAAGCAGAACATTAAAAAATTATCGAAGGCTTCTTGAAAAATGTATTCTAATGATTATATTTCGTAAGTAATTTCAATTACTTCCGAAATATCAGGTTGTTAGATAGCCTGAGACCTTTGCATAGCCTCTATTAATCTAAAGATGACGGGCTTTTTTCAGTTTCAAGGCTCCCGGGTTGGTCTTTTCAAAAACGCATCCAGGGGGGAGCCCGCCAGAGGATAAATTTTGCTCACTCCGCATTGCCCCGATAAATCGGAGCCCGTGGGTTCCCCCATGGATAAGTTGCGAAAAGATAGCACCCTTTCACCAGTCACTTCAGAAAAGTCTATTATCTTTTATACGATGACAAAAATTGTCAAGTTTTTCAAAGGTTTCAGCCTACCTATTTACATCCGTTTACATGTTTGTTTTTTGCACTAAATGAAGCATTACGAGCTTTTTTTAAAATATTTTTCATCTTTTTAAAAGGAGGATTTGGGAGATGGAAATTACGCCTTTGCAGGACAGGATTGTTGTGGTTAGGATTAAAGAGGATGAGAAGACCTCGGGTGGAATTATCATTCCGGATACAGCCAAAGAAAAGCCCCAGGAAGGTAAGGTGGTTGCTATTGGCCCAGGAAAACTGGATAAGGAGGGAAAGAGGACTCCACTTGATATCGAGAAGGAAGATCACGTACTTTTTGGAAAATATGCAGGTACTGAAATAAAAGTCGATGGAGTAGAATATCTTATCATGCAAGAAGATGATATCCTCGGAATTATCAAGAAGTAATTAAAGGAGGTCTTGAGAAATGGGAAAAAAGAGATTAAATACAGTGAACAGGCCCGGGATAAAATGATGAAGGGCATTGACACTCTTGCCAATGCAGTAAAGGTCACGCTGGGACCTTAAGGGCCGTAAGTACTGATTAAGAAATCTTTCGGCTCACCCACGACCACAAAAGACGGCGTGAGTGTAGCTCAAGAGATTGAAATGGAAGATAAGTTTGAGAATATGGGTGCCCAGATGGTCAAGGAAGTGGCATCAAAGACATCTGATGGTGCCGGTTATGGTACAACTACAGCCACTGTCTTGGCCCAGTCCATCTATCATGAAGGATCTAAGTTGGTTACGGCCGGATCCAATCCTATGTCGATTAAAAGGGGAATCGAAAAGGTCGTTGAAGTGGTCGTGGATGAGCTTAAAAAAATGTCAAAATCCACCAAGGAAAAGACAGAGATCGCGCAGGTAGGCACCGTTTCTGCAAACAATGACAAAACCATCGGCGAAATTATTGCAGAGGCCATGGAGAAAGTAGGAAAGGAAGGAGTAATCACAGTTGAAGAAGCAAAAAGTATGGACACCAGCCTAGAGATCGTAGAAGGGATGCAGTTTGATCGTGGTTACCTCAGCTCTTATTTCGGCACCAATTCGGAGAAAATGGAAGTCCACTTAGAGGAACCTTACCTTCTCTTGCATGAGAAGAAAATCAGTGCCATGAAGGACATTGTTCCTCTTCTGGAGCAGATAGCCAAATCGGGGAGACCACTCCTGATTATCGCAGAGGATGTGGAGGGAAAGGCCCTTGCTACCCTGGTAGTGAACAAGCTTCGTGGAACACTCAAGTGTGCCGCGGTCAAGGCTCCCGGATTTGGTGACCGGCGAAAATCCATGCTGGATGACATTGCTATATTGACCGGCGGCCGAGTGATCAGCGAGGATGTGGGAATTAAGCTTGAGAATGTGACAATGAACGACCTGGGAACTGCCAAGAAAATAACCATCGACAAGGACAATACCACCATAGTGGATGGGGGTGGCAGCCGTGAAGACCTGGAAGGTAGGGTTAAACAGATTAGAACCCAGATTGATGATACGACCAGTGACTATGATCGCGAAAAACTCCAAGAGCGATTGGCCAAGTTGATCGGCGGCGTGGCAATAATCAATGTGGGTGCGGCGACCGAGACCGAAATGAAAGAGAAAAAGGCACGGGTTGAAGATGCACTCAATGCGACGCGTGCAGCCGTGGAAGAAGGCATCGTCCCGGGTGGCGGTATTGCATTAATACGTGCCATTAAATCTCTTGAAAAGATAAATTTAAAGGGTGAAGGACAATTAGGAAGAAATCTCATCAAGCGAGCCCTTGAGGAGCCTACCAAGCAAATCGCCAACAGGGCCGGTTTTGAGGGTTCTGTCGTGGTCCAACAAGTACGTGAGGGCAACGGCAATTTCGGATTTAATGCAGAAACCGGTGAGTATGAAGATCTGGTAAAGGCAGGGATTATCGATCCCACGAAGGTCACGCGGTTTGCCCTTCAAAACGCCGCCTCTGTGGCAGGGCTTCTCATGACTACTGAGGCCATGGTGGCTGAAAAACATGAGAAAAAGAAACCATAATCCATACCGCAAATGCCGCCAGAGGATATGTATTAAAGACAAAAGCTCTTAATGCGTGGGTAAGCAATTCCAGTCTGGACTTGGAAACTAGGATGCATGAAAACACAGATCACGATTCATTAGAGTCTGAAATAGAGCGGAGAAGCTTCGTAAGGGCTGTGCTTGTAGCAGAGCGCATGGCATTGTCCGAAGAAGAGATAAGAGGTATCCGTTTTAAAGCGCTTGGACAAATGTCGGCCATTTACAGAAATGTCTATGGAACTAAGTATCTTGCGCAACAATACTGCTATTCTATGGAGGAAGTGAAGCAGCTCTTAGAACAATTTGCCCATGAATTGAAAATAGAGGGGAATATGAAGCCTCTTGAGCCCTGCTATGATTATAATACAGGTAAATATCTTTCGTTCAATGAATGGATGGATCATTATATAAAAAGCTGAGACAGGTCTTCAGGATAGATTTTACCAGCTTCCGCTGGCATTAATAATTTATTCATTTCTTTTAGTCCTGGTCAAGGGAGATTGAAATAAGCAGTATAAAGGGATTTGAGGCGGTGTATGCGAGTTAATACAATTCCTGTAAAATGCTTTAGAAAGCCTGAATTCTCCACAGTTCTAAAAGAAACAAATATAACCGAGTATAGAGTAAAACTGATGGATAGAGTCGGATGAACAACTTCCTGCTATATCTAACTTCCCATATGAGCTTAGCTAAGAAGCCAAAATCCTGCCCGATTCCCCACTGGCGAGAGATAAAACATCATTGACCTACAAGCGGAGTTGGAAAACTGAATTGGTATCAGGAATATTATGGATTAAAAACGAGATTACAACAAAACTTTATGTGAGAGCTTTAGATAACTCATTTTTGCTTTACGAGGATGGAATTTTCTTCAGTTCCCTCCGGGGCGTAGGCCCTCCAGACTGGAGGCCAAGGCTCCCGGGTTGGTCTTTTCAGCAACGTATCCATGGGGGAGCCAGAGGCGGATAAATTTTGCTCACTCCGCATTGCCCCGATAAATCGGGGCCTGCGGGTTCCCCCACTGATACGTTACGAAAAGACAGCACCCTTCTCTCCGAGCGGGAGGCTCTACGAGCCGGAAGCCACCAGTCACTTCGAAAAAGTCCATTGTCTTTTTGGGGATGGTGAAAATCGCCAGGTTTTTCAAAGGTCTCCCTTTGAGAAGCAGATACATCCGGGCTTACGCCCATGGCACTTACAATTTGAAATCAAAAGTCAGTTGTAGTTGACCTTTATCAATTTTTTCTTGAAACTCTACATACCTTTTGATGGCGTCTTCATTAATACCGACTGTGGAGGAAAAAATCCCGGTGACCACAATTCATTACGCCAATATATTTTTTTTATCCATGAGAAACGTTTTCGTATGTCTCGATTTGTATTGGCCTTAATCTTACCGATGATGTTGGAAACCGAATATTTGGGCGGAATTATGATAATTACATGAACATGATCCTGTTGAATGCTGTATTTTTCAATTTCAACATCAGGATCATAATCCTGGACGTCAAACAATCGTTTTTCAATGAACTTTCTTAATTCACCCTTTAGTATTTTTTTTCGATATTTGGGGATCCAAACAACATGAAATTGATAGTGGTATGCGTCATGTGCACTGAGTCGTATTTGCATAAAATAACCATACCATATTTACTATAATCGTGCACATTTACAAAACCTCAAAAGCGCTTTCACCCATGGGCTTACGCACATGGTCCTCAGAGTAATTTTTGATAGAAGGGATAATCAATCCAGCTAAGCCATAAAGCAGTAAACTAATCACCATAACTGCACGAAAGCCTAAACAAACACTCAACAAACTCCCTAAGACAGGAGCAATTACTGAAGCTACGCCGTTTATCCCCCAAACCCAGGGTATATAACTACTCGCCTTATCTGATACCAACTGTAGACCAAGAGGAAAAGGCATCCCCATAAAAAAGGCTAGGGGGGCCAATAATAAAACAACCAATATACACTTCACAAAAAAAGGAAAGGGAAGAAAAATGCTCAGCAATCCATCTAAAAAAACAACATAGATGCAGGAAAGAGATATTATCCCAATAAATGGAATCCGCCTACTTTTCTCACCTATCCTGGTACTAAGCAAACTGCCTATTCCAGAAAAAAACATCAGGGTAAACAGTACGAGAGCCATAGAAAAAATGGGATGAGTCAATAAAAAGATAAATTTTTGAATATAACTCATTTCTATAAACATAAAGCCTAAACCAAGCAAGGTAAAGTAGAGAAAGATCTTTCTTTTTTCCAGAGAAGGTAATCTCACATTAGTTTTAATAAAAAGAAGGGGTAAAAAGATAAAGAGAGGAGCTATAATAAGGGCTTGCAGTAATGTTCCCCATAAAGATACATATCCCCACTCTACAAAGGGAATCCACTCTTTCCCCAAAGTCTTAAGAAGATAAAGAAAGGCTGATAATCTGAAAAAATGAAAAAAATAGGGCTTATCATCGGTAGGTGGTTTTATGTTAAACAGGTAATTATCATAAAATTCATTAGCCGTATCCTTTCTTACCATATTACAGATACTTTCATAATAAACCGGCCGCTCCAATACGCTATAGATATTAACTTCCGCCTCATCAATCCCTGAATAATAAACCAGATCAAAAGCTCTTCTTTTACAAAAATCCTTTATCTTCATAATCTCCGCAATGGTAAACTCCCCTTTCTTTATGAGTACAGTCCCAGTCGCCCAATTTCGAATAGCTATCATGGAGAAAGAAATATCACCTCTCATGTTCTTACCCAACGTGGCAACCGATAAAGCTAAAAGCTTGAGAAAAGTGCGGGGAGGACTACTCAACCAGGCAGAGGCACTGAGTATACCGTGAGGCCTTAGATGATCAAAATATTCCTGGAAGGCCTCTATAGTATATATATAATTCTCCCCCGTAGCATAAATACCTCCTCCTCCCCCTCCCCAACTACCAATCAATCCCAACTGGATCAGGTCGTATGGACCAGGTTCTCTTGCGATAAACTCTCGCGGAGAAGCAATGGTTATACTAATACGAGGATGCTGATTATAGATATTATGGGAAAAAGATCGCAAAGGTCCCTTTATCATATGTACAATATCGGGATGAGGCTCTACACCCTGAATATGAGCAGATGAGTGATACAGAGCAGCTAAAACGTGAGATCCAGTTCCCGCATTCAAGACTAAATCACGCTGAGGAGAAATCAAATGGTAGGCGGCGGCAAAAGTGGTATAATCAAGATAATCTAATCTACTCTTATCACCTTTGAAATCAGTTACTGCACCATAAGAGTCTCCATCTATAAATATCTCTTTCTGGGGAGGTGGGCCCTCCTGGGTATAAGTAAGGCTCAGGCCTGGTGCATACCTCAGTGAAGGTGCATCTACGACCTGTACTAATCCCAGAGGTGAATATTTCTCATGCTCAAGTTTTGCCCCTGGCAACTGAACACATTTACTAACACCTTTATAAGGGGAAATATTTAATGAGATTCCACCTTTAATCAGGCATATAACCAAAAAAAGGATACCTGCCAAGCCAAGAATAAGGAGAGGTGTCTTTTGTATTCTTTTCCCTACAGAAAAAAAGAAACCCAAAAATGCCAAAAAGCTGGAGACTATAAGCAATAGCGCCGGAGCTAAAAGATAAAAGGAAAGAAAGGCTATGACTACCCCTAATCCAGAACCCAGTAAGTTAAAAAAATAAACCCTGGATATATGTTTCTTGAAATAGATAAAATTTAAACCAATAAAACATCCTGCCAGGAAAAAAGGGATAAAAAATAATACATAATATCCTGCCAAATATACGTATTGCCTTTTTTGCCAGACTAACTGAAAAGGAGAAAAAGGAATTGTTTGTGCTACAGAGAAACTTGCGAGAATAAAAATGAAAAGCAAAAAGGAGATAAGGGTAAATAGAAACGCAAAATATCTTTCAGTTAAAGGCTTCCCCCTCCTGTTCTGGATAAGTGCCAGGAAAGCGCCGCTAGCAGCCAAACCTAAAAGCGCTATACTTATGACCATATATGCAAAATGATACCACTGGACTATGCCAAAAAGCCGCATCAAGATTAGTTCATAGGCAAGTGAACTTGAAGAGATACATAAAAGAGCAAGAAAAGGAGCCAAAAATCATCTCCATTTACGACGTAAAGGTACAAATCCTACTGGCAAAATAGTTTTTACCCGTATCTCCCCATGCTCTGATTTATCTAAGACCATAAGCTTTTGTACCTGGAAGGGTTGGCCTACAGGAATAGCCATTTTTCCTCCATTTTTAAGCTGTTTTATGAGGGTAGGAGGAATATGATCAGAGGCTGCTGTCACTACAATGCAATCAAAAGGGGAGTAGTACTCCCACCCAAAGTATCCATCACCAATTTTCACTATAATATTTTTATACCCTATTTCATCAAGTCGTTTTTCAGCGGCTTTACCTAAGGGGGGAATAATCTCCACCGTATAAACCTTTTCCACTATCCGGCTTAGCACTGCTGCTTGATAACCAGATCCAGTCCCTACTTCCAACACATTATCGTCTCTTTCTGGTTTGAGTAATGCGGTCATCAAGGCTACAATATAAGGTTGAGATATGGTTTGTCCGTATCCAATAGGCAAAGGTAAGTCTCCATATGCTGAACCCCTTCGGCTTTCTGGAACAAACAAGTGACGGGGAACATCTTTCATCGCTTGCAGTACTCTTGGATCATGAATACCTCTATCAGCAATCTGTTGGCTAACCATCTCGTATCTGAGCTTCTTGTAATGTTGGCTATTTTCATTAAGAGAAAAGCAATAAGATGGATGGCAAAGGATAAGACATAGAGAAAAAGAAAGATAGAAAATGAAAAGGAGCTTATAATGCAGTTGGCTTAATTTCAAAGGAAGGTATCTTGAATTCCACATATATTTCCTATTTTAAATTGTAGCATAAATATGTTCACACAAACGTCAATGTAGAATAGATATATAAGTTTTTCCTTGATAGTATTGAAATCTTTGTATAGTTTAGAGTTTTTTACAGGGAGTTGGTTTTGGTTCCAAGGCTCCTAAACTGGTTTATTATGTTACCCATCTATGGGTGACGCGTGCCCTCTTCCCATTTTCCCCAGGATTTGACCCATAGAGCCATTGCGAGAAAATAGTGTCCTTGCTGAGGTCATTCCAGAAAACCCACTCTCTCTATTATTAAATCAAAGGGCTCGATATTCTCGAATGCCGCCTATTTTTTTATAAGAAACCCCCTTACTCGTGTGAGCGAGCTAAATAGTTATGTCAGTATATTATTAATGTAGAAAATGGTATAATTATAATATTATTAATATATGATAATGAATCTTAATGGTCAAGCTTGGGGTC
>JAWOBA010000065.1:0-5302 GCA_046498285.1 Desulfatiglandales bacterium
ACAAGGTCGATCTGGTTCGGTTCTACAACTCCCTCAGGGAGCGCCTTTCGTCCCGGGTGGGGCCCAGGGCGCTCCAGCACCTTTTGCGCAAACCGCCCCAAGGGGCCCGCCCCCATCACAGCTTCCAGCTGGCACCGGCCCTCCTAAAGAGAAGACTCGATGCTATGGGGACGATCCCGAACTCTCAGCAAAAGTCTCTCTTTGGATAACCAATCACGGGTGTTTCAAGATATTTTTAGCTACTTCCTGATCTTCAAATCACCTATAATTCCAGCCATGAATCTGAATAAAGGGCTTTTTTAAGCATAATACGTGCCGTCTTCACATAATCTTGGAGCTCTTTTGAAATAGAAGACATATCAATAGGCTCTTCATCCATTACTTTCCCAATAATATCGACTAGGTCTGGCCGTTTTCCTTTTGCTATATCTACTAACTCATTATCATAGGCATCAGCAATAGCAGAATACATACCATTCTTCTCCAGCATAATCATATATGTACGATTTAGTATAGGTCTCAGGTGATCAGGAGACCCATTCGATACATTGGATAATCCACAAGTAGACTTAAGCCCTTCACCCAAATCTTGAACCATGGGCATAAACTGAAGCAGGGAATAAACCTGATCTTGTTGAACATTTACAGGGGTAACAATTCCATCTATGAAGATATCCTCATTGGCAATGCCTGCTTCATTGGCAGCATATACTAGCTCTACCGCTAATTCCGCCCTCTCATGCTCATCTCTGGGCATCCCATGCGGGCCCCAAAGGAGCCCAATCATACGGGCATTATATTTGGCACATAGAGGAAGCATCTTTTCATATCGTGCAGGTCTACACATGATGGAATTAATAAGAGGCCTCCCCTTGCATACAGCCAGTCCAGCCTCGATAGCCTCAATATTCGATGTATCAAGGGCTAACGGGACATCGTCTACGACCTCCTGAACAGTCTTTACAACCCACTCCATCAATTCAGGGCCTCCCTTCCGAGCAGGGCCCAAATTGATATCGATAAAGTCCACGCCGAGTTCCTTTTGTTTCTTTGCCTCTTCCTGAAGAGGAAGCGGATTTCTTTCTTTAAAGGCACGGCCTATTTTTGTAGAGATAACATTCAAACTTTCGCCGATTAATAGCATAAACCTATCTCCTTTTTCAATTTAAACAGTAAAGTCCTTAAGGAACCTTGTGATCTGGGCAGCTTCCCTTGGGCCAACCAGTACCTCAGAGTCTTTAACCTCTTCTTCCAAATCACCGCTAATAGCAGCAGCATAACCAGGTATAATAAGTTTTTTATGGTTAACCTTATCCAGGATCCCACACTTATTGACAAATATACCAACTGCATCACCCACAAAGCTGCCGGCAGCCCATGCCGTCATGACTGAAAGGCCTTCAGTATCCATTATCAAAAGCCACGTGGGAACCCTGCTTGCATCTATCTCAGCACTTACAATAAAATAGGTAAGGGCAAAATTAGTAGTAATAACAACAGGAGAATTCTCGTTCGGGTTATTGATTTCATAGATACCCTGTTCCACGGTCATTGGCCTCTGTGGATCTGTATAGATATTTAACCTCTCTACCAGGAGAGAAAAGAGACTCTCTCCAGTAAAATCAGACAGTATAATAATGCCTGCATACTTGGCAATGAACATGGCTGCAATAACGGTTTCCTTGTTCAGGTTGTCTGCCATCTCGCAAGGGAATGTAATGGTGGGAAAGCCAAGAGCCCTGTTCTTTTTTATAATAGCCTCTCGTCGTAACCAGACTTGGTCCTCAAAGGCCCTTCTCACTGTCCTCGAGTTAGAATCCAGGATAAAATCCTTCAGCCCCATACCGGTCAATTTACCTGTAAGCTCCATAAGCCCATCCATATCATCCGCCTTGATGGCTAATGGAAGTCCAGTTTCCTTGGCAAGCGCCCCCATATCATCCGCATTGTCCTTTGTGGCTGCATATATTACCGGCTTTCTGTCGGCAGAGGCATCGATTCCTGCCTTCATTACACCAACGTCCTCACTCATCAATACCAGGCAAAATTCACTCTCATCAACCACCTTTTTAGCCAGTGCTGCAAACTTGCCCGCATCACCGTTAACATCCTTTATAGCGACGAGCTCCGGTCTCAGGTTAAAACCGACCCTTTCAAACTGAAAGGTATCCCACAGCTTCAGCTTTTTTGACAATTCCCCTTCGTCTGTGTCACTATTTACCAGGACACCAATTCCAGGTTGACTGACAAATGTCTTTTCATGCCTAAAAAGCACTGTTTCCCCGCCGATCTTAAAAGATCTATCGCCTGCACCAATCTGCATAGGCCGTACTGGCGGTGCGGATGCCTCGGCAAGCTGCTCCTTTGCCTCATCGCTTACATAAGGACAACTGCTCAGATCTGCCTTACCAGAAGCAAGGGCCATTGCAAAGGCCAGGCATGTAGGATGCCCACACTCCTTGCAATTAGTCTTGGGCAGCATCTTAAAAATTTGAATACCTGTTAAACCCATAGCGTTCTCCTTTTTGGTTTGATTATTTCAACTTACTAAATTAGGTTAATTATCTGTAACTACTCAGGTTGTCGGTTCACCGTTCACGGTTGACGCCTCTGCAATACGGCGTGCCTTACTGCGAGAATAGGCTGAACACCTCATGTATCTTCAAATCGAAACAAAATACTTTAGATTAATGATTCGACAGCATTGTATCTCTCTAACCTTGAACGGTGAACCTTGGAACTTTGAACCTGAATAGTAACAATTATATTAAGATATTATGATAATTGTCGTCATGCCGATTTTGGCCTTTAAAAATAATCCCTACATATGCAATCCTAACATAATTTTCTTGAGAAGATAGATAGACTAGTTAAACCTCAAGAATTGACTGCATTTCAAGTGCAGGGTGCTTTTTCTCCTGAAGAAAAGGAAGGATCTCCTCTTCTGTTGTGCCAATGGTTTCATCTGCCACTCTATCTAATAAATCTGGGACTCCAAGCTCCTCAGCTCTTTTGACAAATCTTTCCTTTATTTCCTCCTTGAGGTGTTTGGGCATCCATACCAACCGCAAGAGCCCCCCTTCGTATTTAAGGAATTTTCTTTGGGTTATATTGTATTTTCCATGTCCCACAAAGCCCGGCGTTGAAACACCGCCACCGACAGATCCTGCCAGTGTACTAAACTTCATACCACACGGCGTCATCTCAATGTAGTCCCTATCAACAGTCATAATTCCATTACATGTAGGAAGAACGGCGGCAATGGCCTCACAACACCCACAAGTCGTATGTGGGTCATTAACAATACTATAAAGATTATAGTGGTCCACAGTCCCTCTTGAGGTCTTTTTGACAAACTCATTGACTCCCTTCCACTGACCAAGGTCCTCATCGATCAATTCGCCCTTCTGTATTGGCTGGTTTGGTCCGGTCGGATTGATCTCATATGCAGCCTTGCAGTCCATCCAGTTATACGCCCCGCATAGACCTGTTCTTTCAGGACTGATGGTGCAAACATGATTGGGAGCAAAGGACTGGCAGAGTGTGCAGGAATAAAAGGTATCTGTTGTCTCATCAGTCATTCCCTCTATTCTCGCATCTCGTGTTCCATAAACCTCTCTGGCCTTCTTTGTCAATGCATCTACATCCTTCTGTTTGGTCATGAGGGTCACTTGGAGCTTATCAAATATACGTCCAAAGTCCTGATGAAGCTTTGCATGAAGAATGGTTCCAATATCCTTCAAGGTAAATCCCTTTTCCGCTGCCGCATCACCAACTCTGACCCAGGTAATATCCCTCTGTCCTATATGCATGATACCCTGAGCAAAATTTATAAGATGATGAATTTGACGCTCAAGGATCGGCTCAAAATCTTCCTCCATCTCCCTGCCTGCTACCTGAACAAAGATACCCAAGGGCAGTGAATCCCCTTTCTTGCAGTCGCCTACATCAGGACCATTAACGATAACCTTTCCATCATTAATGGCATTCATATCGGCAATCTGTACGAGTTCAGTGGCCTGGGAGACGCTTCCGCCCATCTCCAGGTATACATCCCCCTTTCTTACACGCTCACCCTCAAAGGCAGGACCATAGGTTAGCGGTATATCAATCTCTGTAACGGATACCTTCAATCCTCTAACCTCTATAGATTTTGCAGCAATCTGGTCATGGGGTACCTCTGATACAACGTGCTCATAGGTGCAAACACCCCAGGGGAGTATCTCAGGTATATCAGTATCTGCAATAGTTGGAAAACCCCAATTGACTGCACCAGCTGCGTTGGCAGCCCATTCCGCATTGACATCACCCAATGCATTGACAAATGCAAAGATCCTGTCCTTTTGGTATTTGAGCATCCTCTTATAATCCCCTGGCTGAATGCCACCAAAAGAAAGCCCTGCCCTGTTTGCAAAACCCAGGGCAAAGACTGCTGCTGAGATATCAGGGCCAAAGGGAACAATACGGGTGCCCCAGCCAATCTGAACCCCGGCCTCAATCAATTGCTTGGCAACACAGGTTCCATTCTGGTTAGCAGCCAAAAATATGTAAAGGTTTTTCCTCTGATATTCCTCAACGATAGTTTTTGCTATTTCAGGATTCGGAGCAGCGCCAACAATGGCCGCAAAACCCGGTGCAGTGCCATCCACAAACTCGACACCCCTCTTTCTCATAATGGTATCATCCGCCGCACCCAACCACAGCTTATCATTATCGAGGTCTGGATCCTCCACCGAAGGTTGATAGAAATCAGGCTCTTCCACATAGCGAATGGCCTCCACTATTTCTTCAGCAAAAAGAGCGGCCATTCCCGCATCCAGAAGAGGACCTAAATAGGGAACATGGCAATCTTTTTTAACATGGGGTGGGAGTAATTCCTTGCACCTCTTCATAACTGGCTCTGCATCGGCAAGAGTTTCAACCTTGTTACCCAGCAAAGAATATATAATAGGAAGATAGTATGCTGTATTTGGAAATCCTATCTCCTGTTTAGGGCCATATTTATCTATGGCCTCCTTCAATTTTCCTTCCGCCTTGGAAACTATATTGTAGCCACCTTGTATGGCAGCAAATGCTACTAATTTAGACATATCTTTCTCCTCCTTATTCTTAAGGGATTCTACGATTCAATTCGATACTATCCTTTAAGCTGCCTCCATCTCACGCCGTGCAGCCATATCAAAGAGGACCCTCTCTCTTGCCTTATCAATCTTAAGGGCCTTCCTCTTTTTGTCAATGTGTGCAATCATCTTGTGGGCATGTTTTACTGGATCTGCCTCAAAATCCCACATTCCACCATACA